>JABDMC010000128.1 GCA_013001695.1 Akkermansiaceae bacterium | reverse complement strand
GCGCCGCCGCCACGACCTCGACTCCGGTCATCACGGTCGATGCGGGCGGTGTCGTGCAGAGCAACAACAAGTACACCCCGCTCATCGACCTTGTTCTCAACGGCGGCACCCTCAGCGCCAACGATGGCGTGAACGCCAACTTCCCGACCTTCGGCCTCAAGGGCACGGTCACCGTCAATGCCACTGCGGGCGGTTCATTCATCAGCACGACCGGGGCCGGTGACTTCAACGAGGTGGGGATTGGATCGCTGGCGTTGCCTGAAGGCGACTTCACCATCTTCGATGTCGCCGACGGCGCCGCGTCTTCCGATCTCACCGTGTCGGCCGTCCTGAGCAACAACGGCGGAGGGAGCAAGGGACTCATCAAGACCGGCCCGGGCACGATGACCCTCAGCGCCGCGAACATCTACACGGGCACGACCATCGTCACGGCCGGAACGCTCTCGCTCGGCAACGGCACCGACAACTCCAACCTCGCCGACGGGGCCGACGTCGAAGTGACGACCGGAGCGACCTTGAATCTCAATTTTGTCGGAACGGACACGATCGACGAGTTCATCATCGACGGTGTCCAGCAGGCCGCGGGCACCTGGGGCCGGATCGGCTCGGGTGCGACGATTGAGTCCGCCTTGATCACGGGGGACGGCCTGCTCAATGTGACGACGGGAGGCACGGCGGACAGTGATTCCGACGGTTTGCTGGACAACTGGGAGTTGCTCCACTTCGGCGACCTCGATGAGGTTGGCACCGGAGATCCGGACATGGATGGCCTGGACAACGCGGGTGAGCAAACGGCCAACTCGGACCCCAACCTGAATGACACGGATGGCGATGGCCTCCTGGATGGCGCCGAAGTGAACACCCACGGGAGCAGTCCCCTGCTCACCGATACCGATGGCGATACGCTGTCCGACTTTGACGAGGTGAACACCCACCTCACGAATCCCGGCAGCAGCGACAGCGATGGAGACGAACTACTGGATGCCGACGAAATCCTCAATCGCGGCACCAATCCGAACGTGGCCGACAGCGATGGCGACGGCGCCGAGGACGGCTTGGAGGTCCTCTACGGGTTCGATCCGGATGATGCGGGCAGCACGCCGGCTCCCGGAATGGTCCTGGGTGGGCTGGACGGCCCGGGAAGCGTCGGAAAGCGCCTCGATGGAGTCCTGCCCGCGACCACGCCCCTCAGCAGCGTCGGAGACAGCTGGGCGCGGGCGACTGCCCTCCCGAATCTCAGCTTCTCGGAGGCGATGGGCGTGGTGCCCGAACCTCGGTCCAACAACGTGGTGGTGGTGGAGCGGGGCGGGCGTCTCCAGCAAGCCGATTACAACGACAGCACCACAACCAAGACCCAGATCTTCGACCTGAGCAGCCGCGTGGTCTCGGCTGGCCTGGGTGGCCTGATGACGATGGTGTTCCACCCCGACTACAACCTCGTGGGTTCGCCGAACAAGGATGACCTCTACGTCTTCTACACGACGAACGCGACGGCGCCCAACGGGTTCACCGAGAATCCGGATGGAAGCCTTTTCATCCGCGTCTCCCGCTTCACGCGGGATCCCGGCACGGGCCTGATACCGATCAGCAGCGAGCAGGTGCTCATCCAGCAGAAATTCGCCGACGTCGGGTTCGATGGCTTTGTGCACATCGCGGGCGGCATGGCATTCGGGAGCGACGGCTTTCTTTACATTGCGTGGGGAGACAACGAGCACGCCCCCAACAATGTCGTTCCCGGGGTGCCATTCTATCAGGACTCGCAACGGATCGACCGGGTCTTTCAATGTGCCTTGATTGCCATCGATGTGGATTCGCAGGGCGGCGCGGTGTCATCGGTGCCCATCCGGACCTTGCAGGGCACCACGGGGCCGAATGCCGTCGCGGGAAGCAGCCAGGCCTGTCCGCCCAGCCATCCCTGGTATCATGCCGACAACCATTCGGGGGTCGGATACTACCTTCCCCGGCAGAACTACTTCCACCGTGACAACAATATCCCGCCGGCCGGAACGGGGGGAACAAGCCAAGGTTATATCTATACGCAGCACTCGGTTTCCGGCAACCGGAGCCTGGTCAACTACAACTACGATGCCCACGGCGATGCCCTCGAAGAGCATGTGGCCCTGGGCCTGCGCAATGCGTGGAAGCTGGCGGCCGACCCGATGGACGGCGACATCGCCATGTTCGAGGTGGGGTCGAATTCCAACGACCGGACCAGGAACTTCGAGGAATTCAATGTCATGGAGCAGGGCCAGCAGGGCGCCAACTTCGGCTGGCCCTATAGCGAGTCGGATGTCCTCCAGGAATTTGAGACCGGGGTTTCGAAGCCGCCGGGAGGAAACAGCGGAGCGCCGGTCTACCTCGGAGTGGAAACAGATCCTGTATTTGCCTATTCCCACACCACCAGTCCCGGCGGACGATCCGCCTCGGGAGGCGTCTTCTACTATGGAAGCCGGCTGAGCACGCTTCACGGGAAGCTGGTTGGCGGGGATCACGGCGGAAACATCTGGTCCGTCGATTACAAATCCGGTGGGACACCGCTCGTGAACCACCTGTTCAGTTCCGGGGTGAACATCCGCCAGATGGCGGCCAGTCCGGACGGCGAGGACATCCTCTGGGTCAATGCCAGCCGAATCTACCGGCTGGTCGATGTCTCGGCGTCCACCCCGGAACCCCCGGACCTGCTCTCCGGGACGGGAGTATTTGCGGACCTCGCGACCCTCGAGCCCCGGGACGGGATGATTTCCTATGATATCATTGCACCCCTATGGTCGGACCGGGCGAGGAAGCAGCGATTCATGGCCGTGCCGAACGACCTCGGGGTGGATGGCGAGTACGATCTCCCAGGCGAAAAGATCATCTTCTCGGAGACCGATCCCTGGGTCTTCCCGCAAGGATCGGTGTTCGTGAAGCACTTTTCCCTCCCTCTGGATGAAGGCGATCCCGACAACCCGGCGAAATTGCACAATTTGGAGACGCGCTTCTTCGTGCATGGGGAGGATGGCGAGTACTACGCCTTTTCCTATCGGTGGAACGACAATCAGACGGATGCGGATCTGATTCCCCCCGGCGATACCACCAGTCTTCGGAAGGACCTCACCGTGACGCGGAGTGACGGATCGACCTATGTGCAAAGCTGGGATTATCCGACCCGCACCCAGTGTTTCGAGTGCCATCAGCCGGTTAGTGGATTCGTGCTGGGCCTTCGCGCCCGTCAGCTCAACGCGCTCTGGGACTATTCGTCGGTTTCCGCGTCGAGCAGTAACGCGTTGGGTGCCTCTCCCGCCAATCAGCTCGCGACTCTTGACCAACTCGGGGTCCTTGATCGTGACATCTCGGTGTCGGAGATCACGAACTACCTGACCTCCGCCCACATTTCGGATGAGACCGCCACCTTGGAACACCGGGTCATGTCCTATCTCGACTCCAACTGCGCGAGTTGCCACCAGCCGAGCGGAGAAGCGGGACGGGCCGACTTCGATGCCTTGCTGACCACCCCGCTCCTCGACAAGAGGCTGATCGGCTTCACGCCCCAGGCCGAGAGCCTCGGGCTCATTGATCCGCTCATCGTCAAGCCGGGCGACCCGCAGAACTCCCTGCTGTATCACCGGGACGCCAGTGTGGACCCCGCCATCATGATGCCGTCCCTCGCCAAGGCCCTCGAGCACGAGGAATACCTCGAAGTTCTCGCCAGGTGGATCGAGCGCATCGGCTACGCCAACTTCGATGCGCATGCCACCGCCACCGGGGTCATCGGGGGACTTCGGGATGACGACGATGGTGACGGCATCGTCAATGGCCTCGAGTTCTATCTGGGCACCGACGCCACGCAGTGGACGGGTGATGGAGGCGTTTCCCTGGAGGAGGTCGGCGGGGTGATTCAGTACCAGATTCCGGTCAACGGAGATGCCGTCACCGAT
The DNA here is from genome assembly GCA_013001695.1 of Akkermansiaceae bacterium. Taxonomy (GTDB): domain Bacteria; phylum Verrucomicrobiota; class Verrucomicrobiia; order Verrucomicrobiales; family Akkermansiaceae; genus Roseibacillus_B. The sequence goes on along the minus strand of JABDMC010000128.1, from coordinate 15,339 downwards.
GGCATCGTGCCGATCGTCCACGATAGCGTGAACCTCGTCGATTGGTACGAGGCCGGGACCGCCCAGAGCATCCTCACGCTTGAGAGCGATACCTCCGGAATCGGCGTTTCCGGAATGCAAACATGGGAGGTCCTGCCCGAAAATCCGCGAGGCTTCTTTCGTCTTGGTTTGTCGAACTGATGGAGATGATCGCCCCACCCGGAATCTCTCCCCAAATCATCATCAACCAACATCACAACTTCAATTCTCATCCATCACACCCGGAACATTTCTGCACCCCCACCAACCGCCTCAGACGGACCGGCTTGCCCTCCGTAGTCTCGACGAAGGACGGGGTCCAGAAGAGGCTTGAAAAACAGGGTTGTCTTCGACTCTGAGGGACGAGCCCTCAGGCTCAGACTCGAAGAAGCCTGCCCTGAGCGATGTCGAAGGGAAAAAGGAATCTCCTGGCAGTTCACTGCTTCCGCAGGTCGAGGCACTTGAGCTCACGCTCGTCACGGATGACGAGGAGCCCTTTCGAGATGGCGAGGGGCGCCCAGCGCTTGAGGTCCCGGCGCTTGTGATTGAAGGGATTGGCGGCGGCGAGCTGACGGTAGCCCTTCGGATCGGGCTGCACGAGGTAGAGCTTCCCGTGGTAGCTGTCACGGATGATGAGCTTGCGGTCGGCAAGGATCATCGAGCCGCGTCCAAACATCGGTTCGGCGCCGGAGTTCCAGCGGGGTTCTCCCTTCTCGGTGATGCAGTAGAGCCCAACCTGGGGCCAGAGGTTCTTCTTCTTGAGCGTGGCATTCTCGTGGGTGAGGAAGTAGATGTGCCCGTCGTGCACGATGGGCGGGACGATGTGGGAACCCCACTTCGACGTCACCTGCGCTTCGGGCGTGTTTCCGCCTCCGAACTTCAGCAGCTGTGATCCGACCTCGTAGCCACCCGTCACGAACAGGGTTTGTTCATCGACCACCACCGGCGGCGGAATCGGGATGTTGGCCTCGAACTTCTCATAGCGCCAAAGGACGTCGCCCGATTTGGGATCGAGACCCGCGATGCTGTAGGCGCCCCCCTTCCCCGGAGTCTCCGGCTTTTCCTGCGAGATGTAGAAGACCTGGTCGCGCCCCTGGAACTTCTGGACGATGGGCGAGGACAGGCTGCCGTAGAGGCCGCCCGTCTTCCAGGCCAGCTCGCCGGTGTCCGACTTGAGCGCGATCACCGAGGCCTCATTGGAGTTGGCGGAGATGATGACGAGATCTCCATGGACCTGTGGGTGAATCGGGTAGCCGAAGTGCAGGGGCTTCGCGCCGAACTCCTTGGCCAAGTCGACGCTCCAGAGAAGCGAAAGGTCGTCGCGTTTCCAGGCGGCCACCACGCCCATCGGACCGGAGGCGTAGACGCGATCCGCGGTGACGGTCGGCACGCTGCGGGAGCCGGGGAAGTTGACGCGACCCGCCGATTCGATGCCCGCCTCCTTGAGCACCTTGCCGGTCTTGAAGTCGATGACCTTGAGGACGTCCTTCTCGCCGGGCACGCGATCCATCAAGTAGATCATGCCATCGACAATGGCGGCGCCTCCGTGACCCGGATGCAGTTCGAGGCTCCACAGCTCGGGAGGCCCCTCGGCGGGCCAGCTCTCGGCAAGCGGCGTCGGATCCGGTGAGATCGAATTCTTGTCGGGACCGAGGTAGTTGGGCCAGTTGGAGGGGTCCGCAACGACAGGATTCGCAAGGGCAGCGACCAGGCACAAGGCAAGGGGACGCAGGACGGATGATTGGGAGGCGGGATACTTCATAATTGGGGCGAGTCGTGCTGGCCGAGCGCCGATGAGACGACAACGGACGAAGGGGAGCGGGATCACTTCAATCCCTTGAGGTAGCTGAAGAGATCCGCGACCTGCTTCTCGTTGAGCCCGTCGATCAGGCCTTCGGGCATGAGGCTCTGCTTGGAGACCTTGTGGGAAGCAATCTCGCTGCGGGGGACGACGCGGTCGTCGGCTCCGATCTGGCGCAGGGTGACGGCGCCCTCCGTTTCTTTGACGAGGAAGCCGCTCAGGAGGGTGCCGTCACGGAGGGTGACATCGTGGCGATAGTAGCCGCTCTCGAGCTGCGCGCTTGGGGTGAGGATGTTCCGGAGGAGTCCCTCCACGCCCATCGCACCCGCGCCGCTGAGATCGGGGCCGATCTGCATTCCCTCCCCATTGACCTGGTGACAGATCAGGCAGGTTGCGGTGGCGAGCGTCTTGCCCGCGGCGGGATCGCCCTGCTTCGAAGCCAGCACCCGGAAGCGCTCGAACTTCGCGGTGATCTCCCGGGCCCGGGCGGGTGTTTGCAGGACCGGAAAGTCGGTGGTGAGTTCCATACGCGCACCACCCTCGAGCGGCACTTGCGACTGCCCGCCGGTGATGAGCCGGGTCAGTCCGCGCGGCGCGTCGCTGGCCAGGTAGCTGGTCTGGTAGTTGGCGCGAATCTGATCCGCGTTTCGGGCGTGGTCCCAGATCCGCACTTCCTGGTAGGCCGCCTTGCTGCCTTCCGGCGGAGTCGATTCGCCGAGGTTCAGCCCCCGCATCGGGGCAGGGTGCGGGGTGCCCTGGTCTTGGTCGAGCTCGCCGTCGACATAGATCCGGAAACGCCCCTGCGCGTCGCGGGTCACCGCGTAGTGGGTCCAGACGTTCGGCTCGGAGGTGTGATTCGCGACGATGCGATCGCTCCTGCCGTCGTAGATGCGGAACTTCTCCCCGAAGAAGTTGAAGTCGGCACCGCCCTTCCGTCCCAGGAAGTTGTCCGCGTTGTCGATGCCGGGATCGAGACGGATCCACCCTTCCACCGTGAAAGGACCCTCAAGGGTGACATTGGTCGCGACGCGCGCGCTTCCCTGACCGTCGAGCCGAATCACCGGGCGGAGGAAGTCGCCGGCGGACTGGAGGAGCTTCCCGACTGCGGGATGGTTGGTGCCGAGGAGGAGAACCAGTCGCTCCAGCGTGGCGGAGCCCACCTCGCCAAATTCACCGGCGGCAGCCACTTTCGCAAAGGCGGCGGCGGTCTCCTTCCGCTTCAACATGCCGTCCATCGCGAACTGGCGCATCGGTCCCGGCAGCCCGGCCCAGCGCTTCGCAAGGTCGGCGACCACCTCCGGACCGCCCGAGGAGGCGTAGCCGATCATGGCTTCCCGCGCCACCGCGTCGTCCGCGCTGGAGAGATGCTTGCGGGAGAGGGCCACGTCGGTCGCCCCCATCTCGTTCAGGGCCCGCAGTCCCGCCGCGAGATCCATCGTCCCTGCGTCCAAGCGTTCCCGGATCACCGGAGCGAGTTCCGCGAGACGGAAGTGACGGGCCAGGGAAGGGACGAGGTCACCGGCGTCGGAGAGGGTCCGCGCCGACTCGAGGACCGCCTTCCGGAGCGCAGGGTCGGCGGCAAGCCCCGGGTCGAATTGCAGGAGGGCCTGCAGCATCGGAACCTTGCGCTTCTCGTCCGCGAGGATCCGCCGGAATCCCTCCGCCACCGCCGGCTGGCGGAGCTGGCTGCCTAACAATTCCAGTTCGCTCTTCACGAGCGGCCGCTTGAGATCAGGCAGGGTGCCGAGGAGGCGCCGGGCCGACTCCTGCGGCCCCAGGCCCATCGTCATGAAGACGCGCGCCTCGGCGCCGAGATCCTTGCCGGCAACCTCCAGCGCCTTCGCGGTGGCCGCGGAATGCTTCTCAAGGGCCCAACGGATCAGGTAGCGCTCGAACTCGGACTCGAATTTCGTCCAGGCCTCCTTGCTGTCGACCGGCGGCCGGACCATTCCGGCGAGGCCCGCACACATCGCGGGAGTGACAGTGCGCTGTCGACGCAGGCTGTTGGCGAATGCGCAACGCACCCGGAAATCGGTCTCGGAGGGATTGAGGAGGCCAAGGAAGGTCTTCTCGTCGAGCTGCAGGTCGCCCGCAGCCCGCACCACTTCATAGCGGAAGTGCGCATTGGGATCCTTCGCCCACGCCACGAGCCACTCCTTCTGCAGCGCCCGCATCTCCTCGAGGGCCCAGAGCGCTCCGAGGCGCAGGTCGAGCGAAGCACCCGCGTTCGAAACCATCGGTTCGAGGATCCGGGACGTGAGGGGCTCGCCACGATCTCCCAGTTCCTGCCACGCCATTCGCGCCAGCCGGGCGTTCTTCCCGCCGAGCAACCCAATGACACTTTTCGAGTTCATGACGGTCAGGTCGACCTGCTCCGGCGTGGCTGCCCCCTTCGCTTTGATGCGCCAGATCCGCCCGCGCGTCTTGTCACGATCCGGGTGGGCTCGCGACACCTCGTTGTGGGAGATGATCTTGTTGTACCAGTCGACCACGTAGAGGGCGCCGTCGGGTCCGAAGTGAATCGCCACCGGCCGGAACCACGGGTCGTCGGAGAAGAGGAAGTCCTCCTGCTTTTCGTAGACCCGCTTCCCATCCTTGTCGCGATGAAGCATCACGACCTGGATGCGGTTCGTGATCGGGTTGGCGAGGTAGAAGACCGTCCGGCCCTCGGATCCCTTTGCGAAGGGGCTGTCGTGGTCTTCCGCGATCGCGAGACCACTCAGCCCCGTCCCGCCCATCTTGGATCCGGGAAGCGAGGGCGGATTGAACACCGCATACGGACGCAGGAGATCCTTCGAGCCGGTCTTGTAGTGCATGCCGGCGACAAACTCCGAGACGGGAATCCCGAGATCGTTGGCCTCCTGGAGGAAGACCTCGCCGTGGCGGCTCGTGGCCAGGCCCCAGATATTGTTGGGACCGTGCGTGAGGATCTCGAAGTCCGATCCATCGGGCCGGAAGCGGGCCAGCTTGCAGGCATTGAAGGGAACCGAGGACGGTCCGCTCGCGAACCGCTTCCCATCGGGGCGCACCACGTTGGAGCGGTTGAAGAGCCCCTGCGCGACGTAGATCCAGCCGCCCGGCGCGCGCTCGAACTGGTGCGGGAAGAGGTGCGAGTCCTGGATCCCGAAGCCGTTCAGGACAGTACGGTGCCCGTCCGCCTTCCCATCCCCGTTCTTGTCCTCGTAGAACCGGATCTCGCTCCCGTACTGCACGAGGGCCCCGTTGCCGATCGGGAGCATTCCCAGCGGAATCGCGAGGCCTTCCGCGAAGACGCGCGGGGTGTGCGGACCGGGACCGTTCGGTTCGTCAATGACGAGGACCTTGTCGCTCCCGCCGCGCGCATAGAGGGCCTCAGCCTTCGGCCGGCTCTCGTTGGCGTCGACCGGGTACTCGTAGGCCGTCATGGTCCACAGGCGCCCCTTGGCATCCCACGCCACCGTGATCGGTTTGCCCACCCCCTGCTCTTCGGAGGCCACCAGTTCCACCTCGAAGCCCTCCGGAACGCGGAAGAACGACTGCTCCTGCGCCGGCGTCTGCGGGCCGGTCGGCGGCCAGCGCTTCGCGCCGGGGGTGGGCGGCAGTTCTTCAATGGTGATGTCCTTGAACTGCACGAAAAACTTCCCTCCCCCGTGCGCCTGGAAGCCGATCAGCCCCTCGAGCGGGATGTTGGGATCCTTCTCGGTGAAGTCGAGGGCGGCCACCCCGTTGATCCAGCTCCGGATGCGCGGTCCCTCGCAGCGGATCACGTAGTCGTTCCAGTCCCAGTCCTTCACGACCTTCGCGAGCGCCGCGGGATCGACCGGCTCGGCGATGACCTTGTTGCGGCGCGACTCGTCGTAGATCTTCCCCCACCAGTTGATCCCGGCATCGACCTGGTAGCCGGACATCTCGTGGCTCTTCCCGCCCTTGACCCGGATGCTACGCACCTGGATCCCGGAGTTCATGAAGCCCTCGCCCTTCACGAGGCGCACCTTGAACTTCAGTTCAAAGTTCGCGTAGCGCTTCTCGGAGGCGAGGAAGGTGTTGTGGGGCACCTTCTTCTCCATCGACCCGCCGGTCAGGGCACCATCCTGCACGGACCACCACGCTTCTTCTCCCTTGCGGACCTCCCAGCCGTTGAGGGTCTTGCCATCGAAAAGCGAGACCGGTTCCGCGGCAAGGGAAGCCGCCAGGAAAGGGAACAGCAGGTGGAATTTCTTCATGATTACTGGTGCTTGGAATGTGGTTTAGGGGCGCGACTGATCAAGAAGAATCCCCGTCGCGATATGGAAACGTGGATTGGCCCCACGCAAGGGTTCGCCCTTGCCGTGGATTGGCACTCCCACTGGTTGGAATTCTCAAATCTCATCGTGGGAAAGCCAGCGGAACGAGACCAGTTTGAGGCGCCGCCCGAAGCTGCGATTGATCGGCGAGTCCAGATCCGCAGCCACCGTTTCGGGTTCGTCGATGGGGTCGACGTACTCCGGGACCCTTTGGACGACCGCTTCGCACCAGGCACGGGTCCGCACGTTGCCGGAGGCATCGGTGGCTTCGCCGTAGGCCCGGATCCGGAAGGTGTCATCGCGCGGCGTGATCATGTTGCCGATGCGCTTGAGCAGGTCACCCTGGGTCAGGTAGCCCGGGATCCCCGCATAGCGCGAACCGGTCGCCGCCCCTGGAAACGGCAGATCCCACGTGGAGATCAGGTCGGGGCCAATGAAGTCGTCGCCGCCCTTGAATCGACCATTGATGGACTCGTCGTTGTCGGGCTCGGGGGAACGGCCCAGGAACTCGTCCCAATCGATCGCGGCCTGGAGAGCGCCGCACTCCCCGGTCTCGTCGTCGGCGAGGCGCCGGTTCACGAAGTCCGAGAGGTTGAGAAAGGGACCGCGTTCCTTGACCTGCCGGACACACTCACGGGCCAGCCGGTCGATCTGCACCGGGGTCAGCAAGCGCACCCCCAGCCAGGAATTCGGATCGCCGGCATCCAGTCCTTCCTCGGGCGAAGCGGGTAGCGAAAACCGGGACAGCACCACGTGGTCGTCCGGCACACTGGCAGTCCGGGCCGATCCGGTATCGGGATCGATGTAGTCGATTTCCTCGTCCTGCAAGCCGGCCAGGAACGCCTTCCAGGCTCCCATCGAGGTGGAGTTGATGTTGAAGGCCCCCTTGACCACGAGATAGCGGCCGACAAACCGATGGGCGTTCCGGTTGGGATTGCTCCCAAGCAACAGGAGATCGGCGAGGTCTTCGTCCGGATCGAGTGATTCCAGCCACGGAAGCAGGTGGGGATTCCGAAGCGGGGCCTCGCCGTCGGCGAACTCACGCACAACCTGTTTCAGGTCCCGGCCGGACGCGTAGAGCCCCTCGTTCTCCCGGGTGATTCCCGAACAGAACCAATCGTCCCAAAGGGCGTCGTTGTTCAGGTAGGCGTGATCGTGGAAGTCGCGAATCAGTTTCATCTGGAGCGGGTTTCCCCGGCAGGAGGCGTCCGGGACATCATTGTAGATGGCATTCCCCGGAATCAGCGGGTGGGCGAAGGAATTTCCAATCGCGATGCCTTGGTTGGCCGAGATCTCCCACAAGTGCCTGCCGGTCGCAAACTCTCGCGTGTCGCCGGGGTTCAGCTTAAAATGCATGAGCGACCCGATCGACGTCACCGGTACGAGGGGGAATTCGCCCAGCACCGCCCGCGTTTGCCCGGGCCAGGTTCCCTCGGCCAGGGAAACCGCACTGCCGAGGTAGGAGCGATTGGTCCTGTGTTCAAAGTCGGGATTGAGGGCATTGCCGCTGCCGCTCTCGATCTGGACGTGGTACTGGGCGAGCCCGCGCATCCGTTCGGTGGCTTCCCCGTACATCGCGCGCTGGTTGAGCGGGTTGGCGTGGATGAAGTTCCGGCACCGGAAGTCGTGCCCGGCATAGGCGCCCCCGGGGTTGCGGAGATCCTGCCCGGACTTCATCACGAACTGGAAGTTCGCGAAGGGAATACGGATCGGGGATCGCGAGAAGACCACCCTTTTGCCTGGTTCGTCATCCGCCAGGTAGATCGGGGTCCCGTCCTCGACCGGATTGGCGGCGAGTTCATTGTAGCGCTGGCTCTCGCCGGTCTGGGCGTTGCGCACCGTCCAATACATCTGGTATTGTCCCCCGTGCTGCGTGCGGGAATCGCTCATGCGCATCGCCAGCTCGACGCGGGCATTTGCGGGCAATCCGGTCAGGCCCTGCAGGTCCACCTCGAATCCCCCGCCCCGGTCAGGGGGCTCGTACCCGGGGTACAGCTCGGCATGGCGGAAGTCATTCGCATTCACGAAGCCGCTGACGGCGGAGTAGATGCGCGTCTCGCCGGGTTTGAGCACGATCGGGGTGGTCTTCAGATTCGGCCCTTCCATCGGATAGATGTTCAGCTCGAAGGGCCGGTCGGAACGCCTCAGTTGCCGCCACGGGACCTTCACACTGCCGTCGACATAGGCCTTGTACTGAAGCGCCCCGGGCGTGATCCTGATCCAGAGGCGCGGCGAATGGAGGGTGACGTTGTAGGGGTTCCAGATGGAGACCACCGGGTTGACTCCCAGCTTGTAATCGTAGGTCCGTGGGTTGGCCGACGCGACCCGCCGCGTCGAGAAGACGAGCATCAGGCGGGTGACAATGGGCGTTCGTCCGATCCCGAAATAGTCGAGGTTCTGGCGGTGCCAGTTGAAATTGATATTCGGACTACTGGCTGCCCCCCAGAGCCCGGCGCCTTGGAAGGGAACCGGCGCGCAATCCGCGGCGGTTTCCTCCCCGCCACCCCGGTAGAGATTGTAGTATTGGTGAAGCTTGTACCACGACGTGAAATTCAGATTCTGCGAATAGGTCATCCCCGGGAGGGACCCGCCGCGGTGGGCGCGAATCGGCGTGATCCTGCCACCGGCTCTTCGCGAGAAGTAGGTCCCGTACTCGTTCGGGAGCCGATCCAGCTCGAGCAACAAATTGAGGTCCTTCTTGAAGCCACCATGCCGGACGTTGGTGGTCAGCCCCAGGGAATCCACCGTGAGATCGTGAAGTCGCGCGCGCAGCTCGTCGCGAAAGTCGGGTCCGGGGACGGCCGTCCCGATGGTGGGAAGGCTCACGACCCGCTCCATGACCGCGGAATCGGTGGGCGCCTCTTCCAGTCCGTCCAACCAGTCCGCGCGTCCGTGCTTCCAGTGCGAGCGGGCGTGAAGCCGGTCCACATCCTGCGGAGCCTCCGTCGCGGGAAGATTGACGCGCGCCTTCTGGTTCTCGCCGGTCACCCACCAGGCAAGGCGACCGTCGTCGGTCCTGATCGAGGGCACGACGACCTCCCCGGTGCCACCGCCTGCCGAGGCCGCTCGCAACGCGTTGACCATCACGACCGGGTCGACAGGCGAGGACTGCCTGGCAAGCGAGAGGTCTTCGAGGCTCTCCGGATCAGGCTGCGAAACGAGCCACCTGCGGAACCGGCCCTGCCGTCCCCGATTGTAGGTCTCCGCGATGTCCGGGTTGTTGAGCCAGTCCTGCCAGGAGTCCCACGCTCCCATCCAGTGAGGGTGGGCAATGCCCGGCGTCTCCGGATCAGCGGTGTCTTCGTCGAGAATCGCCGCGCGTGCCGAGATCCGCTGGTCGGGACCAAGTTCCCCCTGGAGGGTGGCGATCGCCATCATCAGGGCCATCCGCGCGTTCGCTTCCGCCACGGACTGATCCTTCGCCACCACCGTCGAACGGACCTGCACGCTGGAAAGTGTCAGGAGACCCACCGCGATCAGTGAAAGCAGGACGAGCAAGGAGACCGTCACCACGAGGGCAAATCCCCGACGACCGACGCCCGCCCGAGGGCTCCCGGGCCCTGGACCGGCCCGATGTCCTCGTTCCCGCCCCATGTCATGACAGTGGATCATGGATCATCGACTCGGACGTCGACCAGGTGGCTCATGCGCACCCGGTTGGTGCCGGGCTGATCGAAAAAGAGGACCATCTCCCGCCAGTCGGGATTGGTGGAGAAGTTGGTCTGCCGGATGAGGCGGTGGTCGGCACCCGGAGCAACGGCGGCGACGCGAATGCCAACGGATTGCTCTGCGCCCCCGAACTTGAAGACGTGATTGCGGTCCGGATCGATCCGGACGTCCTTGGCCTTGCCCTCGCTCTGCACGAAGATGGCGGACTTGGAAAAATTGATGAAGTTGAACGACCCGTGGGGAAACGACCCGGCGCGGGTGGCATGGACCCGATAAGCCCGGGTCTTGGACTCTGCATCGGGAACGAACACCAGCAGCAAAGCGCCCGCTTGAAGCGGGACACTGGCGAGGGGCTGGACGGTGGGCGGGTCAGCCTGGGCGTCCTGCGCGGTCTCGAAGAAATCGGCCCGCGCCGGCCCCTTGTAGCTGATCGGAAGCGAAAAGGTCCGGAGCGTGGGGCTGACCTTCACGGGAGCCTTCCCGGGACCGGTCCGCAGCCAAAGCGTGTGATGCTTCCCGGCAATCCCGGTGGCCGCCACCTGCAGCTCCGCCGTGATCGCCGGCGAAGACCTTTGCGCCATCAATCCGCCCACCATCGAGGCGCTCAGAAGCAGGACCTGCATCGCGGCCCGCGAGGTGCGTATCGCAGTTCTGTCCATCTGGGTTTGGGAGGCGGCTGTCCTCACACCACCACTACGAACTATGGGTGGGAAACGCGGGCCTGCAACCCGGCGCTTACCACCAACACCTATCGAAAATCCTTCCACAGGGTGCGGCGGAATCGGGTGGCTCCTGCGGGAACGAAAAAGGCGCAGGCTGTCCCCGGAGTTGTCGGGGGGAGCCTCTGCTCACGCCGGGACGTCGAAGTCGAATACGATGACGCGCTCGAGACGCGGCACCACGATGTCCTTGACGCGCTCGTGCTCGGGATGCGGGAGATAGGAATCGCGGCTCTCGGGCGTGTCGAAGGTCATGATGAACCCGTGCGTGAAGCCTTCATTGAGCCCCTCGTCGCTCTTGTAGGGTCCGTGCTCCATGTCGAGGAGGCCGGGAATTTTGCCGATCATCCCCTTCATCTCGCGGAAGCACTCCGCGATCTCGTCGTCCGTGACGCCGTCGTTGAATTTGAATACTCCGAAGTGTCTTACCATGGTTCTGTGTCTTCTACGTGTGTTGCTGGCGGCTCCATCCGCAGGTCTCTCTCAGGAACCCGCCTTGGCTGAATTCATGAGGGCGAGAAGCCGCTTTGCGGCCGCTTCCGCGAACTCCTCGCTGTTGATGTCGCCGTCAAATTCGTGCACCGGGACCTTCGCGTGCTCGCGCAGGGCGCCGAAGAGGGCTGCGTCGGCCTCGGCATCGTGGAAGGGTTCTCCCTCGCGGCTGATCACGCTGATCCCGCCCTTCGGGATGAGAATCTCGGCGGGACCTTGGTAGGCATTCACCTTCTCCGCCACGATCCGCCCCAGGTCGGCGCACTCCGTGGCGTTGGTGCGCATCAGCGTCACCTGCGGGTTGTGGATGTAGAAATTGCGGCCTTCGAATTGCTCGGGAACGCTCTCGCGCTCGCCGAAATTCGCCATGTCGAGACAGCCTGGCGCGACGACCGCGGGCACCCCGGCTTTTCCGGCCGCCTCGAGGCGTTCCGGTCCGGCACTCAGGGTGGCGCCCACCAGCTCATCCGCCCACTCGGTGGTGGTGACGTCGAGCACGCCCGAGACCATTCCACTCGCGATGAGTTTCTCCATCGTCTTGCCACCCGTCCCGGTGGCGTGGAAGACGAGCACTTCGTAGCCCTCCGCCTCGATGACCTTCTTCGCGATCTCGATGCAGGTGGTGGTGTTTCCGAACATGGAGGCCACCACCAGCGGCTTGCTCTCCCCTTCGTCCGGCTTCGCGTCCACCATCCCGCAGATCGCTCCCGCGGCGCGCGTGAAGACCATCCGCGAGATCCGGTTCAGGCCCGCCACGTCGACGATGCTCGGCATCATCGCGATGTCGGTCTCGCGCAGGTAGTGCGCGGTGTTGCCGCTCGCGAGCGTCGAGACCATGAGCTTCGGAAAGCCGAGCGGGAGGGCCCGCATCGCGGCGGTGCCGAGGGCGGTTCCCCCGCCGCCTCCGAGCGAAATGATGCCATCGATCTTTCCTTCGGCCGCGAGGCGTGCGACCAGGACGGGTGCCGCCTCCGACATCGCCACCACGCACTCGCCGCGGTCGTGCTTGTCGATGAGCGGCTGCAAGTCGATTCCGCCCGCCTCCGCGACCTCGAAGCGGGTCACGTCGGGAGCGACCTGCGGATCGCCACCTGTTCCAACGTCGATCAGGAGAGTGTCATGACCCTGCTCACGGATTCGCTCCGCGAGGAAGGCATGTTCCTCTCCTTTCGAATCAAGCGTGCCGACGATCCCGATCGTTGCCATGCCCTGCTTTCGCTCGTTTGAGCGGAATCGATTTGAACTCCCTTGTCAGATTGGTCAGCGACTCTTCCACCGCCATGCGTTCCAGCGAGGAGGCCCCCACGAATCCCACCGCATCGGAATTGTCGAGCACATAGGCGGCGTCTTCCGGCGTGTTGATGGGCCCGCCGTGGCAGAGGAAGATCACGTCCTTTCTCACCGTGCGGACCGCATCGATGATCTCCTGGGTGCGCTTCGCGGCTTCATCCAGGGAGATGGTCGCATCCACTACCCCGATGCTGCCGCCCACCGTGGTGCCCACATGCGTGATGACGGCGTCCGCTCCGGCCTCCGCCATGGCGACCGCCTCCTCATCCGAATCGACGTAGACGATACTGAAGAGGTCCATCTTCCGCGCGAGGGCCACCATCTCGACTTCCTTCTGCACGCTCATCCCGGTCTCCTCGAGGATCCGCCGGAACTTGCCGTCCACGATGGTGTGGGTGGGGAAATTGTTCACGCCCGAGAAGCCCATGTCCTTCACCTGCAGGAGCCAGTGCCACATGCGGCGGCGCGGGTCGGTGGCGTGCACCCCGCAGATCACCGGAACCTCTTCCACCACCGGCAGGACCTCGAACTCCCCGATCTCCATCGCAACCGCGTTGGCATCGCCGTAGGCCATGAGACCGGCGGTCGACCCGTGCCCCGCCATGCGGAAGCGGCCCGAGTTGTAAATGATGATGAGGTCGGCCCCGCCCTTCTCGATGAACTTCGCGCTGATCCCGGTGCCGGCGCCGGCCACAATGATGGCCTGCCCCTTCCCGAGAGTGTCGTGGAGACGTTCGAGAACTTCGTCGCGCGTGTAGGGATTTCCGGTACCAGTCCAAGGATTGGGCATGTGCTTAAGTGTGTTGTGCGACACATTGCTTAGCGGGCCGCGGAAGCCCTGACGAGCACAACCCGCGCACAAATACCTATTGAAAATACACCTTCTTGGTGCATTTTTTGCGCCTTCCCGCTTCGTTTTTCCCGGGCATCGGGTAGCTTGGTCGACATGCCGTCGAACGGGAAGCCAACCTCCGCTGAGGACGTCCATGTCCTTGGCGAGCAAACGACTTACGAAGTCGTGCAGGGCAGCCACCTCGACACGCGGGACTGGCTGGCCAATGAGCCCTACTGCCCGAGCCTGAACCACCATCACATCGCGCATGTGGGGATCATGCGGGCCGAGGCTCCCTTCCAGATCACGCGTCACAACCAGTCGGGCACCTTCATGCTCTCCTGCTTCCAGGGTTCCGGATTGATCCTGGTCGACGGATCCTGGCACCGGATCTCGGAAGGCGAGGCCTGCCTGCTCCCTCCCTTCGTCATGAACTCCCTTCGTTGTGAGGCCTCGACTCCGTGGCACTTTTCGTGGGTCCGCTACCTCGAGACGCCCGAAGTGAATCCGATCGTGTCCGCGCACTCCCCGGTCTCGGCAACCTTCGCTCCGGGCCCGCTGCGACGCGCCATCCAGGGGTTGCGTGCGGAATCCGTCGCGAACAGCAACCCGGCCGTCATGCAACTCTGGGTCGACCTCGTGCAGGCCTACGTCAATCGCTTCGCCCAGCCCTACCAAAGTGACAGCCGTCTCTACCGGGTTTGGAGTGCGGTCGAGCAACAACCGGGACGGGCGTGGTCGCTCGCGGAGCTCGCCGCCACTGCCGCGGTGAGCGAAGAGCACCTGCGCCGCCTCTGCAAAAAGGAGCTCGGCCGCAGTCCGATGCAACAGGTCACCTTCCTGCGCATGCAGAAAGCCAGCCACCTCCTCGCCACCACCGACGAGAAGATCGAAACCATCGCGCGCGAAGTCGGTTACCGCAATCCGTTCACCTTCTCGACGACCTTCAAGAAGTGGGTGGGCTGGCGGCCGAGCGAGCACCGGGGGCACGCGAATCAGGCGTAGGGGGCCTGGATTTCAGGATGTGCTCGGGTGGTCCCTGGGTGCCGGCCGACACGATCACCCATCGCCCCCTTCACCGGAGATCCGCTTCCTGGTAATGGGTTGCTCGCTCCGAGATCTCCCCGCGAATGCGGCGCACTGATGTTTCAGCCTCGGGAAGAAAGACACCCGCCAGACGACGATCGACACCGAGTTCATCGAGGCCGGGACGGTGGGGAGGGCGCCGTAGGCAGGAGTCCCGCCGTCGCTGAAGCTATGGCGGGCAGGCAGGGGTCAGCAGGGGGCAGGCAAACAGGTCTCAGGAGCATTCGCCAGGTTTCCGGACGGTGTTACCACCGTGTTTGGCAAGTGCGCGATCGAACGACACCACCGTCCGGCCATCCCGGACGGCTGCCGTCGCCAAATAACAGTCCAGAAAATCCAATTTTCCGGCATCGAACAGCTGGAGCGCCTGGAGCATCCGCTCCTGTTCCTCGGAATGGAACCCGGGAGATGAGATCAGATGCGACAGGACATCCGCGACCTCGCGTCGGGAATGCTCGTAGAACCCGGTCAACACAAACACCGCTTCAGCGAGAACCATCGGCAGCACCGCGAGCTTGACCTGCCCGGCATCGGCCGCAGACATGAGTTTGGCGACTTCCGCAGCCTGATCGGCGGGCTCGCCGGTGATGAATCGCAGCAGGACGTTGGTGTCCAACAGCATCGGCTTCATTCCAACCCCTCCCGCGCCGCACCCGCAATCCACGCCGCACGGGACTTCTCGCGTTCATCGGCAAAGGACACCCCGGACTTCCCAGCGGGCGGCTTGAGACTGCCGAATACCTCCATCGCCTCAGGCTGCGGCCGGATCACGACCGAATCGCCCTGGATCTCGTATACAATCCGATCGCCCGCCTCCAAACCCAAGGCCCGGCGAATGGAAGCCGGCACCGTCGTTTGCCCCTTGCTGGTAATGGTGGAATGAGTCATGCTGAACGCCTTTCATTTTGACTATAGACCGGAAATCTCAGAGGGCAAGGCAGAAATCCTTATCAAGGATCCAGGATTGATGTAAGGAATTTGTGGGCGTGAATTGCACCCCCAATGCTGAAGAACGTGAGTTTTGAGCCGAAGTGTTTCGTGGGGCTAGTGTGGTGTCCCGGAAGTAGTGCAACATGATGCGCGAGGATGATTTTCCAAATTCAAGGCGCTCCGAAGGAGTGAATCGAGATTCACGACTGAGGAGGAACGAAGAAGTTGGGAAACCAGGCC
>JABDMC010000054.1 GCA_013001695.1 Akkermansiaceae bacterium | reverse complement strand
GGTCAGGGCCTGGGTGAGGATCGCGAAGTAGACGCCCTTGATGCGCGACCGGAACGCGAGGAACCCGAAGAGGAAGGCCACCAGCCCCGGCACGACCATCGCGGCGCCGATCGCAACGACCGGGTTGTAGAACGGCTTCCAGTGGGATGGCAGCTCGGTGTAGCCGAGAAACACCATGAAGTCGGGAAGCGGGCTCTTGTAGGCCCCGAGTTCCCCGATCATCAGCATGAGGTACATCCCGAAGGCATAACCGCCGAGGGCGAAGAACAGGCACTGGCCGAGGCAGAGGAGGCCGGTGTAGCCCCAGAGGAGATTGAGGCTCATCGCCAGGACCGCAAAGCAGAGGTATTTCCCCCACACCCCGAGTTGGAAACTGGAAACGTGGAGGGCGTGGCCCTCGGGCAGCATCCCGTTCAGGCAGGGCACCACCCCGATGGCCGCCACGAGGAGGAGGAAGACGACTTCCTCCCCCTTGCTCTGGAACGGCTTCGTCGGCTTGTAGAGTCCCATCAGTCGTCGAGGCTCCGCGAGCGCGCCGGGAAGAGGCCGCCGGGTTTGAATTGCAGGAAGAGAATGATGGCGAGAAGCACCGTGATCTTGCCCATGACGGGCCCGAGCAGAGGCTGGAGACTCTGGTCGACCATCCCGATGCCGAGCGAGGAGAGCGCGGCCCCGGCGAGATTGCCGACCCCGCCGATGACGACCACCATGAAACTGTCCACGATGTAGGTCTGCCCCATCGACGGCCCGACGTTCCCGATCTGCGAGATGAAGGCCCCCGCCAGGCCGGCGAGCCCGGAACCGAAGGCGAAGGTCAGCATGTTGACGCGCGCCGAGCGCACCCCGAGGCTGGAGGCCATCTGCCGGTTCTGCATGGTGGCCCGGACGTGCAGCCCCCAGCTCGTGCGGGTCAACAGCAGCCAGGTCGCCACGATCACGAAGAGCGCGAACCCGATCACGAAGAGGCGGTTGTACGACATGGTCACCCCCGCGACCTCGAAACTTGACGAGAGCCACTGCGGGGAGGCCACCGCCACGTTGGCGGCCCCGAAGTGCAGCCGGAAGGCCTGCTGGAGGATCATCGAGATCCCCCAGGTGGCGAGAAGCGACTCGAGCGGGCGCTTGTAGAGGAAACGGATGACGCCGCGCTCGAGGATGATCCCGAAGAACGCGGCCACCAGGAAGGAGGCCGGCAGCGCCCAGAGGAAATAGGTTTCGTAGCCCGCGGTGCCCTCGCCGAAGGTCGTCGCGAACCACCCCTGGACGAGGTACACCGTGTAGCCGCCGATCGCGATGAACTCGCCGTGCGCCATGTTGATGACCCCCATGAGCCCGAAGGTGATGGCGAGCCCGTAGGCCACCAGCAGCAGGACCGACCCGA
This sequence comes from Akkermansiaceae bacterium, assembly GCA_013001695.1. Taxonomy (GTDB): domain Bacteria; phylum Verrucomicrobiota; class Verrucomicrobiia; order Verrucomicrobiales; family Akkermansiaceae; genus Roseibacillus_B. Next base: position 4,572 of record JABDMC010000054.1, on the reverse strand, counting down.
GGCTCAGCCCGCGAAACAGGGTTCCGTAGACCTCCACCACCTTCTGGTGGCCGTCGATTTGCCCGAGGGCCTCGACCGCCGCGGCCTGCATCGCGGCGGCGTGCGCGCGGGATTCCGGCGCCGCTCCATCGTCGTCCGCGGCCTCCGCGTTCTTCACGCGCAGCGCCTCGATCAGGTCCCGGGCCGGGTAGGACCGCAGGTTCCCGAGGGCCGTCACGGCGGCCAGCTGTTCCTGCGGCGTGCCGTTCGCGAGCAGGGAAATGTTCACGGCCTCGTCGAAGGCGCGCCGCACCTTCGGGTTGGTCTGCATTTCAAGCCGGTCCCGCAGCACCGGGAGATAGTCGGGGTTCTGGCTCAGCCCGAGTTTCTCCGCCGCCGCGATGCGGGCCGCCGGGTCGGGCGAGGCCAGGTCGAGCAGGTCCGCGACCTTCTTGAGGGTCTTGCGCAGGGCCCGGCTCGGGCGGATCGTGACAGGGTCACCCTGCGGCACGACCTTTTCCCCGGTGGCGATGTCGGTGTAGCCCTCCGGCTCCTTGAGGAGCGCGATCTTCCCGGTGCCACCGGGCGGCGTGTAGCTGCTGATCCCGCCGACCCGCCACGCTTCAATGACGGTCCCGATGATGGAGTCGCCGTGGCCGCCCAAGGCCTCCACCGCCTGCGCCTGCTCCTCGCCGCTTGTCAGCACGATCGAGGCGAGCAACTCCCGCGCCTCCTCTTCGGTGGCATGGCTCCACCCGAGCCCCGCGAATGCCGCGAGCCCTGCCCACAGCGACATGTATCGGCAAGCGGCGCGGATCACGGGGCGCATTCAGCAGATGCCTTGCCAATTCCCGACAAGATTCATGATGCGCATTCAAAAAAAAATATCCCGCTCTGCGGCCGGCGGCAGAGCGGGACAATGTTATGAGATTTCCCTATCGCGAAGCCGAGACGTGCTCAATTCCCCAATAAGACCGGCCGAAAGCCGCTCGGACTTCACTTCTTCCCGAAAGTCCCCTTCAAGAAGGGCTCCCCCACGACGTTGTCGAAGGACTTGATGATCGAGAACTGGCCGTTTTCGAGGGTCTCCCCGATGTAGACGTTCTTGGTGAGGTGGTGGTTCTTCTGGGTGGTCACCTTGCCGCCGGGGCCCTCGAAGGACACCCCGCCGAGGAGGGCCTCGCGGACCTTGTCGACATCGAAGCTCCCGGCCTTCTCGACCGCCGCTTTCCAGATGTAGACGCCGTTATGGGAGAGCACCATCGGCGAGCAGGTCACCCGCTTCTCCTTCACGATGCCCGGGACCTCGGTCTTGTTCAACCACGCCTGGAAGTCCGCGATGAACTTCTTGTTGGCCGGCGAATCGATCGACATGAAGTAGGTCCAGCACCCGAGGTGACCCACGAGGTCCTTCGCGGGCAGGGCCCGGAACTCGTCTTCCGAGATCGAGAACGAGACCACCGGGCAATCTTCCGAGGTCAGGCCGGAGGCCGCGAACTCCTTGAAGAACGGGACGTTGGCGTCGCCGTTGATGGTATTGATCACCGCCGCGTCGCCGGAGGCGCTGAACTTCTTGATGTCCGCCACGATCTGCTGGAAGTCGGAGTGGCCGAACGGCGTGTAGTTCCCCGCCGAGATGACCTTTCCGGAGGCATCCTTGCGCAGGCCCCCGCCGATGTTCTCCACCGGGATCCCCTTCGAGAGGAGATACTCGAAGAGCACGAGGTTGGTGGTCTGCGGGTAAACGTAGTCGGTCCCGATCAGGTAGAACTTCTTGATGCCCTCCTCGAGGAGGAAATCCACCGCCGGGATGGCCTGCTGGTTCACCGCCTCGGCGGTGTAGAAGATGTTCTTCGACATCTCTTCCCCCTCGTACTGGACGGGGTAGAAGAGGAGGCCGTTGTACTTCTCGTACACCGGCAGGACCGACTTGCGCGAGACGGACGTCCAGCAGCCGAAGGTCACGGCCACCTTGTCCTGGACGAGGAGCTGCTCGGCCTTTTCCGCGAAGAGCGGCCAGTCGGAGGCCCCGTCGACCACGACGGGCTCGATCTTCTTGCCGAGAACCCCGCCCTTGGCGTTGATCTCATCGAAGGTGAAGAGGAGGATATCCCGGAGAGACGTCTCCGAAATGGCCATCGTTCCGCTCAGGGAGTGGAGAACACCCACCTTCACGGTGTCTTCGGCTGGGGCCGATCCCACCCCGAGGGCGAGAGCGGCGGCCGCCGTCATTAGTTTTGCGATCGTGTTTTTCATGTTCGTTGGTCTGGATGTGGGCCCCCGCACGGGCGGCCCGGTTCGGGCGGGTGATCCTCCCTAGAAGCTGAATGCCACGCCGAGGTTGTAGGCGAAGAAGCCGTTGTCGGCGTTTCCGGTGACCCCGGCATCGGTGTCCCAGTAGGTCACCCCGCCGTTGATCGAGACCTGCTCGTTGACGGCGTAGCTCCCCTGCAGTCCGAGCGAGGCGAACCCGTAGCCGTCCTGGGTGGTGTGGAAATCGCCGAGGGCGAAGCCCACCGACACCGGGACCGAAACGCTGAACTCCGGCGTCACCTCGAAGCTGTGCGAGCCGCCGAGCACCGCGAACCAGCCGTTGAATCCGCCGCTCGCCCCCGGATCGAGCCGCTTGTGCAGCGTCAGCGACGGGCTCAGGAAGGTGTCCAGCGAGATGCCGAGGTCGAAGATCTCCTCGGAGAGGCCGCCGTACTGCCAGTTCTGGAAGGTGGCGCTGATGGTCGCGAGGCCGGCATCGTAGGAGAACCCGGCCCAGATGTCGGTTTCGACGACATCCGCGTTGGGCGATGCGTTCGAGTTCACATCCAGCCAGAATCCCGTGGAGAACGTCCACTGGTCATTGATGGCGTAGTCGATGCTCACCGCCGGGTTGAAGGTCCAGCGGGGTTCATCGCCCGCGGCCCAGACGTCCAGGCCGTAGGAGATGAAGTGCGAGTTCATGTCGAGCGAGACCGAACCGGAAAGTTCGGCCTTCGCAGTGGTTGATCCGGAAACCATCGCGATGGCAACCGCAGCCCCCAGGGCGAGGGTCTTGTTCTGTGTACTCATTCGTGTGTTTGTGTAGTTTTGAGGTTGCCACCCGCGGGGAATCCCGGACCGGCGCGCCACAACTGCACATGCCGTGCCATGGGGGGCCCCGCGGACATGAATAGGATTCATCCACCTGATTCGCCCCTTGAGTGACCCCGGCCGGGGCTGTCACTCTCCCCCCATGCTCCGTCCGAGGAAGAAGCACACCGTCTACGACCTGCAACAGCTGAAGGGCCGGCGATGCCTGACCCATATCCACGTCAAGTCACCCGAGGAGGCCGCGGCCGCCGAGGAGGCCGGCGTCGACCTGATGAGCTGCAGCTTCGATTCGCCCGAGGCGCAGGCGCGCCTGCCGCTCCTCGTGGCGGCGGCCCCGAACAGTTTCCTGTCGGGCGCCACCCCCCACGGGCTGGCCTCGCCGGAGGAGGCCATCCGGGTCGGCTTCCGGGCCCTCGAGCTGGGCGCCAGCTCGGTGTATTGCTCGGCGAGCCCCTTCCTCGTCGAGGCCATGGCCCGCGAGGGCATCCCGGTGGTCGGCCACCTCGGGATGGTGCCCCGCCACGTGACCTGGACGAACTACCGCGCCATCGGGAAGAGCGTCGCGGAGGCCAGGGAGCTTTACGGCAAGATGAAGGACCTCGAGAACGCGGGCGCCTACGCCGCCGAGCTCGAGGTCGTCCCGCACCAGCTGGCCACCTACCTCTGCAAGCAGACCTCCATGATCCTCATGTCCCTCGGCTCCGGAAGCGGCTGCGACACGCAGTTCCTCTTTTCGGACGACATCCTCGGCGACTACGACGACCGCCTCCCCCGCCACGCCAAGGCCTACCGCAACTTCCTCGAGGAACACCGCCGCCTCCAGCGCGAACGCATCGCCGCCTTCTCGGAATACATCGCGGACGTGAACGAGGGCCGCTTTCCCGCCCGCGAGAACCTCGTCGAGATGGATGCCGGCCGCCTCGAGGAGGTCATCGCCTCCATCGAGGCCGGGTAGTCGCCCCTCCCCGCCCGTGCCCGGCGCGATCCGCATTGCCAGGCCGGGGCACGCTTGGTAAGCGTGTCCCATGAGGTTGCTTCTCCTGGCCCTGCTCAGCTTCTCCCTCGCCGCCTGCGACACGTCCGGGGTGTTCCTCGAGCAATCCCGCCCCGTCCCGGATGTCTCCGCGCCGAACCAGGACGGGAAGATCGTGAACGTGAGGGATGCCTGCAGCGGCCCGTGGTCCCTCGTCTTTTTCTACCCGGAGGCCGATACCCCCGGCTGAGTCCAGCAAGTCAGGCGGCTGCGGGACGCAGACGCGAAACTCAAGGCCGAGCAGGTCACCGTCCTCGGCGTCTCCACCGATTCGGTCCCGAAGCAAAAGCGCTTCTGCAACCGCTACCAACTCCCCTTCGACCTGCTCTCCGACCAGGACGCCGCGGTCTGCCGCGCCTTCGGCGTCCCCCTCGGCGCCGACGGCCGCGCCGCCCGCGAGACCTTCATGATGCGAAACGGCCGCATCTTCTGGCACGACCCCAAGGTCGACCCCGCCGCCCAGGCCTACGACGCCC
>JABDMC010000040.1 GCA_013001695.1 Akkermansiaceae bacterium | reverse complement strand
AACTACGGGAGCTCGCCGGTCTTCGTGGCGGCCATCGGCAAATACGACGGGGTCGATCCCTCGTCACTGCGGAAGAACGGCCAGGACCAGGATTCCGTGCAGGTGCGCGTCACGGAGGACACCTTCGGGGACTCCGAGATCGCTCACGCCGACGAGGTGATCGAGTACCTCGCCATCGGCGGGAGCGGCACCCTCGAGGCCTACCCGCAGGGGACGGTGCAGGGGGCCTTCACCTACGATCCAGCGGGGGCCTTCACCGGCTTGACGACCACCACCACCCGGACCTTCGACTACACCGTGACCGACAGCCTCGGAAACGTCGACACCACCACCGTGACGATCACGATCGACGGCAACACCCTGATGCGGAACTGGCGGAACGCCTTCTTCGGGCCCGGGGGCGAAAACACCAGCGGACCGGACAACACCGGCGACGGGGCCGACAGCAACGACTTCGAAAGCGGCGGCAATGTGAACGTCCTCGAGTTCGCCTTCGGCGGCGACCCGACGATTGCCGCCGACGACGGGGTGGCGCTCGGGATCATCGACGGGACCACCTGGACGCTCGGGAACCCGATCATGACGATCGACTTCAGCCCGCTGCAGGTCAAGATCCTGTATCCGCGGGTGATGGAGGCCGACGGGGTGACGCCGTATGCGGACCTCGGCTACACGCCGCAGTTCGACTTTGACGACGGCGTGGCGGGCTTCAACTTCCAGCCCGACCCGAACCGCGGCGCGGCCGTCCGGGTCCAGAAGGACGGGGGAGGGGACCTGCCGGCCCTCGAGGCCCCGGGCCTCGCCTCCGGGGTGGCCATGAAATACGCCCTGTACGAGGAAATCGTCCCGATGTTCCACCCCGTGACGGGCCTCAAGCTCGAGCAGCTCCTCGGCCGCGTGGAGGTCGTGCGGGGCGTCAATGCCGCCAACAGCAGCCCGGCAGGCCCCTGATATCCCGGACTTGCCCGAATTCCTTGACTGACCAAGCATCCCAGTCCCAAACTACGCCAGCCCTGATGAGACATTCCCCCCGTTTCCTTGTCGCCCTCGTGGCGATGGTTTCCTGTGCGCCGGTGCACGCGGGAATCACCTACAGCGGCGTCCAGGACATCACGATTCCCGCGGACTTCAACGGCATCTACCTGGATCTCACCAACCCGGACAATGCCACGCAGTTCACGACGAGCACCACGGGAGCGGGCGGCTGGGACATCAACTTGTTCTTCGGCGGTGGGGCCGTCGGGACGTCAAGCACCTTCCTGCCGGTGACCGATGCGGCGGCCACCAATGCCAACATCCTGAATGTCGGGCCGCAGTTCGCGAACACCATCGACGGCACCGAAGATTACCCGTCGGGCTTTTCGGGATCGACCGGACACATGACGTCCACCGGCGAGACCGGCAAGTTTACCAGCGGCGTCGAGGGCTACATCGGCTTCCGCCTGAATCCCTCCTCGGAAAACTACAACGGCTGGATGCGGGTGACCCTCAAGGATGACGGTTCCACCGGCGTCATTCACGACTGGGCGTGGGACAGCATGGGGGGGTCGATCCTGGTGGGACTGATTCCGGAGCCCAGCGCCGCGGGGGTGGCGGGGTTCCTCCTGCTCACCTGCGCGCTCGTCCAGCGCCGCCGCAGGGTGTCGAGGGCGTAGCGGGCATGCCGCCGGCGGCCCCGACGACGAGGTGCGGGATGCGAACCGGCCGGGATGGCGCGCACCGTGAACCGCTGACCCCGTGGCGGGTATTCCCGGATTGCGCTTGATGATTGCAGGGCGCAATCTGAAGTTGCCTGAGTTGAATGGCACTCAGTTTTGCCTGATGGCTGTTGGTAGCGGCACGGTTGCCCGAGCCGACCAGCGAGGGCTTTCAGGTATCCTGGATGACTTGGTGGTCGGAAGGCGCAGGCCTTCCGCTCCGAAGCGCAGTCTAAGCTGAGTGCCCAACTTGCCTGAGTCTTTCCCCCGCCGCCCCCGCATGGCCATTCGCAAACGCCTTCCCCAGCTCGGAATCCTGCTCCTCGTGGCGGTGGGGCTGTGGTTTGCGCACAAGCCGGTCTGGAACGGGTTCAAGAACTGGCGGGCCGGGCAGCTTCTCGAGCAGAGCCGGCGGTTCGCGGCCGCGAATGAATGGTCCGAGGCGCGGCGCACGGCGGTCTCCGCCTTCCAGTTGACGAAATCGGTGGAGGCCTTCCGTCTCGTTTTCGAGACGATGTACCAGCAGCGGGACCGGCACGCCCTGCAGGCCGGGGCGGCGCTCTTCCAGCATCCCGATGCGGAGCCCGCGGACCGCACCCGGGTCCTCGAGATCATGATCGACTCCGGCGACCTCCTCACGGCCGGCAAGTTGCTGGCCGGTCTCGGCGAGGCCGCCGGCGCGGACCCCGGCATGGCCTACCAGCGTCTTCGCTATCTCGCCGGGGCGGGGGAATTGCAGCGCGCCGCCGAGGCCTCGGAAGCGTTCGCCGGGACGCCGCGGAACGGCGAGGCGCAACTCCTCCTGATCAAGGCCTTCGTGCGGTCCGGGCGGGATGAGTGGCAGCCGGCGGCCACCCGGCGCCTGGCGGAACTGCTCGGGAATCCGGACCGCGGCGTGGCGCTGCGGGCCCTGGCGCAACTGGCGGCCATGCCCCGCTCATGGATCACGGACGAGCTGTTCCGGAAAACCTTCGAGCGATTCGGCGAGGACCCCGGGCTGACGGCCGCGGACGACCTCGCCCTCGCCACCCTGCGCATCGGGGAAACCCCCGGCACCCTGGACGACGTGGCCGACGAGATGATCGCGAAGTACCGCGCGGAGGATCTCGCCGCCCTCACGGCGTGGCTCGGCGCCCTCGAGGAGTGGGAGCGCGTCGTGGAGGCGACCGCCGGCGTGGAAGAACTGGACCCCGCCAGCTTCGAGAACCGCCTCAATGCGCTCCAGCGCCTCGAGCGCTACGAGGAACTGCGCGAGTCCCTCGCGAATCCCCCGGTGTCCGCCCCCCGGCCCCTGCTGCTGGCCACCCGCGCCGCGGTGGAATCGAAGCTCGGCAACGAATCGCGCGCCGTCATCCTGTGGAAGCAGGCCTTCGAGGCCGCCGGGGCCGATCCCAACGAGAACTTCTTCTATCAGCTGGCGGCGATCGCGCGGGAAACCGGCGCGAAGGAACGGGAGATGGAGGCCACGGCCTACGCCGTGGAGCACCGTCTCGGGGCCCCGCCGCCCGCGGAGCGCCTCGTGCCGCTCTTCTTCTGGCTGCACCGCACGGGCGCCCACGCGCGCCTGCTGTCGATCAGCTACCGGCTCCTGCAGCGCGAGCCCGCGAATGCGGTGTTGATCAACAACTACCATTACCTGCGGTGCCTGCAGGACGAGTCCTCGAAGCATGCCGTCGAGATCATGAAGCACATCGTGGAGAATTTCCCCGGGCACGCATCCTACCGCGGGACGCTGGCGCTGGCGCAGCTTCGCGCCGGGGAACCGGAAGAGGCCCTCGGGACGCTCGATGCCATCGGCCCCGATCCGGCGGGCTTCGACCCGTCCGAACTGGCGATTTACGCGGCGGCCCTCGCTGCGATTGGCCGCGGCGAGGAGGCCCGGGTCCTGGCGGACGGCATCGACTGGCGGCGCTTCCCGCGGGAGGAGGCCAAGAGCCTGCAGGGGTTGATCGGGGAGTGATGCGCGCGGCACGTCCGGGCGGGTGTTTCTGTCCTTCGATTTCGCGCCGGGGTTTGTTAGAACCCGGCCACTGAAATCCTTCCCGATAGCCCTCGGTTTTTTTCTCGCCGTTCTCTGGTTGCAGTTTTTCCATGCCTTGACGCCGAGCTGGCGCGGGGGGCTGCATTACGATTACGGATGGCTGGTGCCGCCCTTCGGGTTGTGGTTCTTCTGGCGGCGCTGGGACGAGGGCCGGCCCGGTGCGCCCGTCCCCTCCGGTTCCCGGCCCCCGGCGGCCCTGTGGGCCCTCGTGATCGCGGGGGTCCTGCTGGTGGTTCCCCTGCGGGTCCTCGAGTTCATCGACCCGCACTGGCGCCTGCCGCTCTGGGCGCACGGGATGGTGGTGCTGGCCGTCACGCATGTCAGCCTCGCCCTCCTTCACGGATGGAAGCGCAGCCGGGGGGTGTTGCCTGCGACGCTCTTTTGCCTCGTGGCGGTTCCGTGGCCGAGCGGCTTGCAGAGCGTCCTCGTGCAGGGATTGACCGACCGGGTGGTGGACGCCGCGAGCAGCCTGTTGCCGCTGGCGAGCTACCCGGTGGAGGTCGCGGGCAATGCGCTCATCGTGAACGGCGAACTGCTCGATGTCGCGGAAGGGTGCAGCGGCATCCGTTCGTTCCAGGCCAGCATCATGGCGGGGCTGTGCCTCGGGGAAATGCTGCGGTTCAGCCCCTCGCGCCGCGTGCTCATCGTCCTCGGTGCGGTGGCTCTCGCGGTGGCGGGAAATGCGGCCCGCATCTTCCTGCTGGCCCGCACCGCCCACGACGGGGGAAGGGCCGCCATGGATGCCGCGCACGACACCATCGGCCTCTGGATGCTGTTCGGCACCTACGCGGGCCTCGCCCTCCTCGCGTGGCTCCTGGCCCGGTTCCGCCCCCCCGGCAAGGTGGTGGTCCGGCAGGTGTGACGCGGCCGGGAACCGAATCCCCTCCCTTGGCAAGGCGCCCCTCCGCGGGCTATGGTGCCGGCGCTGCAACCGTGATGACCGCCAAGACCACCATCCTCCTGATGTCCCTGACGGTCTTGCTGGCGGCGGCGGAAGCGGTGCGTCTCTGGTGGTACGGGGCGGAGGCGGGGTGGGAGGGGCAACCGGTCCTGCGGTGCCGGCTGCCGGCCGCGCTCGAGCCGGTCGATCTCGGCGGGTCGCGGGCCCCGGAGTTGCTCTCCTACGATGCCATGCGCTTCGTCCACATGAAGGGGACTCCGGACGAGCCGTGGCGGATGGAGACCGCCGTGATGGAGTACAAGGCCGGCAATCGAAACCAGCTCGACGACATCTTCAACCACTCGCCGGAAATCTGCATGCGGGGATCGGGCGCGACCCTCGAGCGCATCTTCCCGCACCGATCCTTTCGACTGGGCGATCGCGAGTTCAAGGTGCGTCACCTCGTCTTCCGGCCGGCCCTGAACGGGCGCCCGGTGGACGTCTTCAAGTTCGCCTGGTTCGGCGGAATGGAGGAGTTGGGGGTGACCGGCGCCGAAACCGACTTCCGGGAGGTGCGCTTCCAGGCGGCCCGCGGACGCCACCGTCATTCCCCGGCCCTCCTCATCCTCGCCAACGTCGCCGGGGCACGCGGCCACGACGCGGCCTGGGAGGTCTTTCGCGACGAGGTCCTCGCCCGCTGCGCATGGGAGCCGGCGCCGTAGGTCGGTCCGGGCATGGTCCCGGCTCCTCCCTTCCGGGTCCGCCGCGGCGGCCAACGTTTTCGGCTTCCGGCTGGACATGCGGGGGCGAATTTCACACCTCCACGGGGCTGTAGTGATGCGTGCGTGGCCAGTCTCCCGGAGCGGCTGCAGGCGGCTGGGGGTCATGGCCCTCGCCGCTTGCGGGATGGGCGTGGCCACCGGGCAGGACTTCGGGATCAACCTCCCCGACGATGATGTTCCGGGGGCCGATCTGCCGGGGGCGGTCGGGACCCGCTTCTCGGTCCAGGGCCTCACCGATTCCTTCAGGGAATCGGAGGGGTTCTTCTACGGGGTCGGGGCCCGCGGGTCCTACAACTCGAACCTCTTTCTCGATGAAAGCGGGGAGGTCGATGACATCATCTTCTCGCTCCGGCCGTGGGTCCGCTACCAATCGGCCGCGCCGGGCGGGGCGCGCCTCGTCGCCAACGGCTTCTACGCCCCGAACTACGAGAAGTTCACCAACAACCCGAACTTCGACCGGCTCAACCACACCCTCAACGGCAGCCTGCAGTTGAACGGCGCCCGGAGCAGCGTCCGGGTGCAGGCCAGCTACCTCCGCACATCCTCGAGCAACCGGTTTGCAGGAACATTCTCCGAATCGTCCACCGTCACGGGATCGATTTCGGGCAATTACGAGGTGTCCCCGAAAACGTCGGTGGCCATGACGTGGGGGTTCACCGACACGGAATTCCAACAGGCCGCCGCCACCGAGTTCACGACCTACAGCGCCCAGCTCACCGGCTGGTGGGAAGCCACGCCGCTGGTGCGGATCGGGCCGTCGCTGCGCCACACCGAAACCGAGTCGACGCGATCGGGGGACCGGGAAGCGTGGGCGCTCCTGGTTCGCGGCGCCTACAGCCTGAGCGACAAGCTGCGGGTCAATGCCGCCGCCGGGGTCGAGACCCAGGAGTTGACCGCCGCCGGGGGACGCACCAGCGACGGCACCCAGTTCACCGGCTCGATCGGCGCCAACTGGCGGCTGGACGCCATCTGGTCGTTCCAATTCGGCCTCGGATACCGCAGCACCCCCTCGCTCAGCACCGCCAACTACTATGTCGACAATCTCGGGTTCGACGCGTCCGTGACCCGGAATTTGCCGAAGGGGGCCCTCGAGGCCGGGTTCAGCTTCGACCAGTCCGACTACGAGCAATCCGGCCCGGTGGCCACCCCCCGGGAGGACGAGAAATTCTGGTCGATTTTCGCGGGATACCAGCGCCCGCTCTTCCGGGACAGCATGAGCCTGAACTCCTCGGTGCGATTTTCCGAAAACTCAGGCTTGGAAGATTGGTCAAATGTGCAACTGTCAGTAGGGATCAATTACGTTTTCTGACGGTGCCGTGCGGCCTCGAAATGATGCCCGGCTTCGTGCCCCCCAACCCCATGACGAATCGAAGCATTTCCAGACTCCTCGGAGCCGTGGCGTTCCTGCTTGTGGCCGGTGGCCCCCTTGCCGCGCAGGAAGCGGGCGCAGCGACCTACCGGCTCAAGGCCAACGACTCCATCGCCCTGAATGTCTTCCAGGAGGCCGAACTGCAGACCCAGGTGCGCCTCACGGTGGCGGGCGAGGCCTCCTTCCCCCTCATCGGAACGGTGCGGCTCGCGGGGCTCACCCTCAAGGAGGCCGAGGAGCTGCTCACCAAGCTCTACGACGCCGATTATCTCGTGAGTCCGAAGCTGAGCATCAACCTGATGAATGCCGCCGACCAGCAGATCACGGTGATGGGCGCCGTGAACAACCCGGGCGTGGTCGGTATCCCGGCGGACGCCACGCTCGACCTTGTCAGCGCCATCTCGTCGGCGGGCGGGCTCGCGGCCCACGCCGACGCCACCAAGATCGAACTGAAACGCGACGAGAAGAACATCGTCTACGCGTTGTCCGATTTGCAGAAGAAGGGCGCCCTCCAGGTCGTCCTGCAGCACGGGGACCGGATCCACGTTCCGGTGAGCCCCTTCGCCAACAAGACCGTGACCGTGGTGGGGCAGGTCCTGCGGCCCGGAGCGGTGAACTTCCCCGTGGGCGGCGGCCTCGATGTGGCCACCGCGATCGGCGTGGCGGGCGGCCTGTCCGACATCGCCGATGCCGACCGCATCACCGTGAAGCGGGGGAGCAAGGTGTATTCCACCGAATTGAGCTCCGGCGTGCAGCCGGGCGATGTGATCTCGGTTCCGAAGAGCCGCTTCGTCGGCAAGACCGTCACGATCAGCGGGCAGATCGCCCGGCCCGGCCCGGTGAACTTCCCGCTCGACGGGCGCCTCTCGGTGCTCGAGGCGGTCGCCATGGCGGGCGGGGTGGCGCGCCTCGGCAACCGGCGGAAGATCACCGTGACCCGGCGGACCGGCGGGAAGGAACAGACGTGGCGGATCGACCTCGAGGACATGTCGGGAGGGAAGGTGGAGCCGCTTTACCTCGCCCCGGGCGACACGATCTTTGTCCCCGAGCGCCGTTTCTGATCCCCGCTTCGTTCCCGACTCCAACCTTCCCCCTCGAATGTCACGCCAGCAGCCAGAGTTTTCCCAGCCGATGCGCGGCAACCTGCGCCTTCGCGACGACGATCTCTTCGACGACGCCGGGGGCGGCGAATCCGGGGGCGAGGGGATGCTGCATTTCAAGGATCTTCTCCCGCGGCTCCTGGCCCGCTGGCACTGGATCCTGCTGTGCGCCCTGCTCGGGCTGGGATGGGGGCTCTACACGGTGTGGCGCGCGGTGCCCCTTTACCAATCGCGCGCCACGGTGCTGGTGCGGGATTACAACGTGACCGCCATGGGGCAGCTCGACTCGGCGGAGTTCGACCTGCGCAACACGCAGGCCATCGAGACCGTCCGCGCCGGGATGACCCGCTTCCGGCTGTTTGAGCTGGTGGCCGCCGACCCGCTGGTGCGCGAACTGGAGGGCCTCGAACCGCCGAAGAAGCCGCTCCTTCCCTTTTTCGGCGTGCCGGAGAAACCGCTCGAGGGCGACGTCCCGTCCATGTCCAAACTTGCGGGAATGATTGCCGGGTGGGTTGCGGTGGAGGTGCGGCCCGACACGCGCCTCATCGACATTGCGGTGAAGCACCCCCGCCCCGAGGTCTCCCAGGTGATCGCCAACCGCCTCGTCCATCACTACATCGAAGACCGGACCGAAAGCCGCTCCAGCGGCCAGCAGACCAACCTGGAATTTCTCATCGAGGAGTCGAAGCGCGTGAAGGACGAATTGCAGGCGGCCCAGAGTGTCCTGACGGCCTACTCGGCGCCCCTCGATGCGGAGAAGGCCCTCGCCGCCGCGGAAACCGCGGTGGGGACGCTCTCGCTGCGCTACCGGGCGAAGCATCCCAAGATGATCGAGGCCCAGGCGCGGTTGGAGCAGGCCGAGAAGACCTTCAGGCAGTTCATGGGACGGGCGGTGCGCAATCCGTCCGACCTGAATTACTGGGCGAGTCACCTGGCCCGCGTCGGGGACCTCGACACCCCGGGAGCCATCGGCGAGATGCGGGACCTCCTGGTGTCCCGGCGGGCCGTGCTGGAAAGCGAGATCGAAAGCCAGAACTCCCTTTACCGGAGCCTGCTGGGGCAGATCGAGACGCGGGAAGTCAGCGTCAAGCAGACCGAGGCCGAGGTGGCGCCGCACGAGATGGCCCGTCCCGGGCGGCACGTCTACCCGCAGAAGACGCGGATGGTGATCCAGGGAACCGTCCTCGGCCTCTTTGCGGGTCTCGGGCTGGCCTTCCTCTTCCATGTCCTCGACAACAAGCTGCACACCGTGGCGGACGTCGAGAAGCAGTTCAATGCGCCGGTTCTCTCCGCCATCGCCGCGATCGACGCCGGCAGCATGGCGCCGAAGAAAGGCCGCAAGCCGGCACCGAAACCGGGCGAGGATGAGGCCCTCGTTGCCGCCCGGCAGCATTGGGATCCACTCCTCGTCTTCCACGCCGAGGGCGGCAAGACGCACTACGCGGAGATGTTCCGGGTATTGCGGACCAGCATTTCGCTCCTCGGTCCGCCGGAGCAGCGCAAGATCACGATGGTGACCTCGGCGTTGCCGTCGGAAGGGAAGACCTTCGTGGCGGCCAACCTCGCGGTGGCGCTGGCGCAGCAGGGGTTGAACACCCTCCTGGTCGATTTCGACCTGCGGAAGCCCTCGGTCCACACGATGTTCGGCCGTTCCAAGGACGGCCAGGCCGGGACGGTCGATCTCCTCACCGGGCAGGCGGACCTCTCCACCGCGATCTGCGTCGAAAGCGGCCAGGCCGATCTTTCCCTGATGCTGTCGGGGCCGAAGGCGCCCAACCCCGGGGAGCTGCTGGAGTCGGGGCGACTTGAGCGCACGCTCGAGCTCTTCGAGCAATACTACGACCACATCGTGCTCGATACCGCGCCGCTCCTGGCCGTTCCGGATTCCCGGATCCTGGCGCCCTTCGCGGACAATCTCGTGGTGGTGGCGCGCGCTGAGATGACGCCGCGCGGAGCGGTGAAGCGCGCCGTGCAGGTGCTCGAAAGCTCCGGGGTCAGCCCCTCCGGGATCGTCCTGAACGGCTACGTCGAGAAGCGCTTCGCGATGGCCCGCAACCACAGCTACGGCTACTACCGCTACGGGCGCTACGGCCTGTATCACTACGAGCAGGACGCCTCGGTCTACGGCGAGGACGAGGAACAGGCCTAGCGGACCCGGCGCCGCCCGGAACCCCCGGAAAGACGGCCCCGGGGAGGGCCGGATAAGTTCATTTTTTTCTGAACTCTTTAGCCTTTGTGAGTTATAATCGGGGATAGGCAAGCCCGGAATCGCGCTGATCTCCGGGTCCATCCGTCTCCCGTCCGGTGCGGATCCCCCCCAGAATGCAACCCCTGCTGATTGGTCTTCGGCGTCCCGCGGCGAATCGACCAAGGGCGGCAGCGTGCCGGCCCGCCCCGTTGGGGGGCCGGGTGCTGGGACAACAGGATCAGGTTCCGCATGAAGGCATCGGATGGACGCGAATTTTGACCGCCGAGCGGGTCGAGATCCACCGGATCTTCGGAGTGGGCCTGCCGGAATGGTCGTCGGATGGACATAAATTTTGACCGCAGAGTGCGCAGAGATCACAGAGTTTTTGTTCTCTGCGATCCTCTGCGTTCTCTGCGGTGAAGAACTTGCCGCTGCTGATGAAGGAAGAGGGGACGCCCGCTCCCACCTGGCGCCGGGTCCTTCACTGAATCGGGCGTCTTTTCCCCACCGGGCATCCCTAAATTGAAGATTCTGCTGACAGGAGTTGCCGGGTTCATCGCGAGCCGGACGGCGGCGATGCTCCTCGACGAGGGGCACGAGGTCGTCGGCATCGACAATCTCAACGACTACTACGATCCGCGCCTCAAGGATTACCGTCTCACGAATCTCGCGGGCCGGGAGAATTTCCGCTTCGCGGAAGGGGACATCGAGGACGGCCGGTTCCTCGACGGGATCTTTGCGGAGCACAAGTTCGATGCCGTCATCAACCTGGCGGCGCGGGCCGGCGTGCGGGCCAGCATCGAGGAACCGCACGTTTACTTTTCCACCAACGTCGAGGGAACCCTCAACCTCCTCGAGCGCATACAGCGGCACGGGGTGGGGAGATTCGTGGTTGCCTCGAGTTCGTCCCTGTATGCCGGGCAAGCGGCCCCGTTCCGGGAAGACGCCAACGTGACCCGGCCGATTTCGCCCTACGCCGCCTCGAAGCTCGCCGCCGAGGCCCTCGCGCACACCTGGCACCATCTCGAGGGGATCGATGCCGTGGTGCTGCGCTACTTCACGGTCTACGGGCCGGCCGGCCGCCCGGACATGAGCCCCTTCCGCTTCATCGAGTGGATCCGCCGCGGCGAACCGATCACCCTCTACGGCGACGGGACCCAGACGCGGGACTTCACCTACATCGACGACATTGCGCGCGGCACGGTGT
This sequence comes from Akkermansiaceae bacterium, assembly GCA_013001695.1. GTDB lineage: Bacteria > Verrucomicrobiota > Verrucomicrobiia > Verrucomicrobiales > Akkermansiaceae > Roseibacillus_B. The sequence goes on along the minus strand of JABDMC010000040.1, from coordinate 332 downwards.
CGGCCCTCGGCGTCGAGGGCTACGAGATCATCAACCTCGGGGGCGGCAACGAGCCGTGCTCCATCAATGCCATGATCGCGCGGTTCGAGGAGGAACTCGGAAGGAAGGCCGTCATCGACCGCCGGCCCTTCCACGGGGCCGACATGAAGGACACCTCCGCGGATGTCACCAAGGCCCGCGAGCTCCTCGGCTGGGAGGCGCAGGTCGCCCCGGAGGAAGGATTCCGCCGCACCGTGCGATGGCATCTGGAAAACGTGGATGTGGTGGGAGAGATGGGGTTGTGAAGACACCACGCCTGCGGTGAAAGACACGCTGGCGCGTGAAAGACGCCG
>JABDMC010000025.1 GCA_013001695.1 Akkermansiaceae bacterium | reverse complement strand
GAGCTGAACTGGAGTTCGGACATGAAGTGGGGGGCGGGTCCCGGGGACCGGGGAGGGGGGGGAGCGACGGGCGGCGCCGGGGGATTCTAGCAGCCCGCACGGATCGATACGACCCGATCGGAAGGGGTCCTCCGTCCGGGGGGACTGAACACCGGATCGGGGAGGCTGGCCACTGAGAATTGCCTGTTTTTCTTAGGGCTGGAGGTGGAATTTAGGGGAGGGAATAAGTTTTAGGCTAGGCTAAAAGAGGGTTGCGGGTGGCGCCGGGAGCGCTAGGATGCCGGTATGACGAGGCGCATGTGGTCCGGATTCGCCGTCGCGATGGCGGCCTTGCTGGTGGCGGGTTGCAACCGATCGGGCCGTTTGGTGGAGAGGGACGGCAAACCCCTCGTGGTGACCACCGTGACGATGGTGACCGACATGGTGCGGGAGGTCGGGGGCGAGCGCGTGCACGTCGAGGGGTTGATGGGCGCCGGGGTCGATCCGCACACCTTCAAGCCGCGCATATCAGACGCGCGGCTTCTCGAGGATGCCGCCGCGGTGTTCTATTGCGGGCTGCACCTCGAAGGGAAGATGCAGGAGAGCCTCGAGCGCCTGTCCCTGCGCAAGCCGCAGGTCTGGGCGGTGAGTTCCGGGGTGCCGCCGGACCGCCTCCTGGCACCGCAGGAGGAATACGAGGGGCATCACGATCCCCACCTCTGGGGCGATCCCGCGTTATGGGCCGAGACCGTGGGCGTGGTGGTGGAAGGGCTGTCGCGCATCGATCCCGAGGGACGAAGCGGGTTCGAGGCCCGGGGGGAGGCTTACCGGAAGAAGCTCCTCGCGCTCGACGAGTGGGCCCGGGCGCGCGTTGCGGAAATTCCGGAGGGGAAGCGCGTCCTCGTCACGAGCCACGACGCGTTTTTCTATTTCGGCCGGGCCTACGGGTTCGAGGTCCGCGGGCTGCAGGGGGTCTCGACGGTCTCGGAGGCGGGGTTCAAGGACCGGGCCCAGCTGGTGAAGTTCATCCGGGAGCGCGGCATCCGCACGATCTTCCCCGAATCGAGCGTGAATCCGAAGGCGATCGCGGCGGTCGCGGAGGAAGCGGGAGTCGAGGCGAGCGCGGAGCACCTCTTTTCAGACGCGATGGGGACGCCCGGGGACGTCGTGGAGAGGCGCGGCGAATCCTACGACCGGGGGACCTACATCGGGATGGTGAAACACAACATCAACACGGTGGTCGACGGGCTGAAACCTGGCGGAGGGACGCCATGAGCGCTTCGACGCCGCCCCGGAACCCTGCCGCATGATCGCGCTCGAGACCCACGACCTGACGGTGACCTACCGGAAGCGGCCGGTGCTCTACGGGATCGACGTGGCGGTGCCGGAGGGGAAGCTGGTCGGGATCGTGGGGCCCAACGGGGCGGGGAAGTCGACGCTCATCAAGGCCATCATGGGCGTCGAGCGGCCGACCGGCGGGTGGGTCAAGGTCTTCGGCAAGCCGCTCCGCGAGAGCCTCGGGCGGATCGGCTACGTGCCGCAGCGGGAGAGCATCGACTGGGAGTTTCCCGTGACCGTCATGGATGTGGCCCTCATGGGGACCTTCGGGAAGCTGGGCCCGTTCCGCTGGGTGGGGCCGAAGCAGAAGCGGCGGGCGCGGGAGGCCCTCGAGCGCGTGGGAATGCTGCCCTACGCCCGGCGCCAGATCGGCACCCTGAGCGGCGGGCAACAGCAGCGGGTCTTCCTGGCGCGGGCCCTCGCGCAGGACAGCGACCTCTACCTGATGGATGAGCCCTTCGCGGGAGTCGATGCCGCCACCGAGTCGGCGATCGTCGAGCTCCTCAAGGACCTCCGGACCCGCGGGAAGACGGTGGTGGTCGTGCACCACGACCTCCAGTCGGCACGTAATTATTTCGACATGTTGCTGCTGCTGAACATGCGGGTGGTGGCCTTCGGCCCCACCGAGGAGGTCTTCACCACGGAGTTGCTCCAGAACACCTATGGCGGGCGGTTGACGATCCTCTCGGAGATCGCCGAAAAGGCGGCGCGGGAACGCGTCGAGAAGCTGCATTCGAAACCGTGAACTCCCTTGCCGATTTCCTCGCCTGGAGCGCCCCGGGTGCCTTCGGGACGGCCATCATCGCCTCCACCGCGCTGGGGGTGACCTGCGGCCTGCTGGGAAGCTTCGTGGTGCTGCGGCGCGAATCGCTCTTCGGCGACGCCATCTCGCACGCCGTGTTCCCCGGGGTGGTGCTGGGCTTCTTCGCGAGCGCGGATCGAAACCCGCTCGTCATCCTGAGTTGCGCGCTGGCGGCGGGGTTGCTGGGGGCCTTCGTGGTCGACCTGATGCGCACCACCACGCGTCTCAAGCAGGATGCCAGCCTCGGGATCGTGCTGTCGGTGTTCTTCGCGCTGGGCATCGGGCTCTACACGATGCGGCAGGGCGGCGGGGCCGGAGTGCAGTCGTTTTTCTACGGGCAGACCGCCGCGATCGACTCCCGGGACCTCTGGATGATGGTGCTCGGGGCCGTGATCGTGACGGCGGCGGTGATCGTCTTCCACCGCCCGCTGCTGGTGGCGAGTTTCGATGCCGGCTACGCCCGGAACCTCGGCTACCCGGTGGGGTGGCTGAACCGCCTCTTCGCGGGCTTGCTGGCCATGACGGTGGTGGTGGCCCTCCAGGCGGTGGGGGTCATCCTGGTCTCGGCGATGCTGATCACCCCGGCGGCCACCGCGAATCTCCTCACGGACCGCTTCGAGCGCATGCTCGGTCTCGCGGTGGTGTTCGGCGTGGCGGCGGGGGTCGGCGGGAGCCTCGTCTCCTCGCAGGTCACGGGATTGTCGGCGGGGCCGGTGATCGCCCTCTTTGCGGCCGCGGTATTCGGCGGGGTGTACGTCCTGGCGCCTCAGTACGGGGTGCTTGGTCGCTGGCTGCGCAGCGCCCGGCAGCGGGCCCGCATCCGCAGGGAAAACTCCCTGAAGGACCTCTACCGTCTCCTCGAGCGCGCCCAGTTTCCCCGCGACGGGATCGCGCCGGCGCGCTACGTCGAGGAGCGGCGGCTGCCGGCGGCGGAGGCCGAGCACGAGCTGCGCCGCCTCGAGCGCCGGGGCGAATTGATCCGCGGCCCCGGTGACGGCAGCCTGCAGTTGAGCGCCCAGGGGATGGAGCACGCCGCGCGCGTGGTGCGCAACCACCGCCTCTGGGAACTCTACCTGACGAACGAGGCGATGTACCCGGCGGATCATGTCCACGACGACGCGGAGATCGTGGAGCACCTCCTCGGGGACGACGCCATCCGGCGATTGGAGGCGGAACTGGGTTACCCGGAAACCGACCCGCACGGCAGTCCGATTCCGGCCCTGGCGGGCGCAACCGAGCGAAAGGGGGACTAGATGGAACTCATCATCTGGCTGATGCTGGCGTGTTTCTTTGCGGCCCTGGCGTGCTCGCAGGTCGGGACCTTTCTCGTCATGAGGCGCACCTCGCTGGTGGGGGACGCCATCAGCCACAGCGTGCTCCCGGGCATCGTGGTGGCCTTCTTTTTCGTGCGGACCCTCGATTCCCCGTGGCTGCTCATCGGGGCCGGCTTCTCGGGAATGCTGGCGGCGTTCCTGATCGAGATGATCCACCACCGCAGCCGCATCAAGCAGGACGCCGCCATCGGGATCGTCTTCACCACGCTCTTCGCCCTGGGGGTGCTCCTGATCGACCTCTATGCCAAGAAGGTCGACCTCGACCCGGACTGCGTGTTGTTCGGACAAGTGGAGTATCTGCCGAGTTATCCACGGGTGGAGGTATTCGGGTGGGAGCTCCCCCGGCCGATCCTGATGCTGGGGGGCGTGGCGGCGGGGGTCACCCTGGTGGTGGTTTTTCTCTACCGGATTCTCCTCGTCTGCTCCTTCGATCCGAGCCTCGCGGCATCCTACCGGTATTTTCCGGCGGTGGTGCACCATGTCCTGATGGCCCTGACCTCCTTCGTGGTGGTGGCCTCGTTCCAGGCGGTGGGGGCCGTGCTGGTCATCGCGCTGTTGATTCTGCCGGGGGCGACCGCCTACCTATGCGCCGACCGGCTGCCGCGGGTCCTGCTGCTGGCGGCCCTGCACGCCCTGCTTTCCTCGGTCCTGGGGGTCCTGCTGG
>JABDMC010000020.1 GCA_013001695.1 Akkermansiaceae bacterium | reverse complement strand
GGCCATCCGTCACACATCCGGACTTCACGGGACGAAGCGGCCCTGGGGAGGAGGCTCCGGAACTCTGGACGGCTTCATGTCTCATGGCAATCGAGCAGTGAAAATCCGGTGGCCGCGGCGAGATGCGCGAAGGCCTCCCGCCTCGCCTCCGGCAGGGGGGTGTCCCGGTCCCAGACGACATGCACGCTTTGCCGGACCCGGGCGCGGGTCGTCCGGCGCTCTTTCATGAGCTTGAGGAACCGATCGATCATCTGGTCCGCCCGATGCGGCGAATCGACGAGGAACGAACCACGCCCGAACCAGAGTGCTTCGAACACGAAATCGTCGTCGATCCCGCCGTCCTCGCCGTCGACCCGCAGGAGCTCCAGCGGGCGCCTTCCCTTCCGCAGGGGTTCGAGGCCGGCCGCCACCTCGTCGGCTTTGGCGGGGTCATCGGTCAGGTAGACGAAGGAGTCGCCGCGGCGGGCGAGCCACGCCAGTTCGTCGGGGAGCGGCCGCCGCGGGGGATCGGGGCGGACCACCACGGCGGGCATGGGGGTCAGGGCGTTCGGCCACGCGCTGGGGAGCCGCAGCGGGAAGGTGGCCTGGGTGTAGATGTTGGCCCGCCGCAGGTAGTCGAGGACCAGCACCGCCACCGCGAGGACCAGCAGGAGGCGGGAGAGCCGCAGGTTCCAGCGGTCGGCCCGGTGCGCCGTGACGATGCCCGCCTCGGACATCAGGATCGGCTCGCGGCCGCCGGCTTCCTCGAGGGTCGCGACATCGACTCCCTCCTCCCGCTCCTCGCCGTCGATCAGGCCTTCGAGGCCGCCGTCCTCCGCCCCGCCGGAGGAACGGGTGCGCTTCTCGCTCTTCCACGCGGGTTCCGCGATGCGCTCCATGAACTTCAGGTCGGCCTCGTCCATCCCGGCCCGGTCGAGGAACTCGTCGCCGCCGTCCTCCGCGAAGCGGATCTGGGCGACCTCCTCGCCGCGGCTCTCGAGGGCCGCCCGGCGCTTCGCTTCCCGCAGGGCCTCCGCCTCCGCCTGCCGGTCCGAGGGGTCGATCCGAATCCGGTTCACGTGGGTCGCGGAATTGATCATGGCGCAGGCGAGGGCGGCGGCCGCGAGTCCCACCGCGGCGCGGCTGAGCGCGCGGCGCTTCACGATCGCGTAGGCCAGCAGCGCCAGCAGCCCCCCCGCCCCCAGGAGGAGACCGAGGTAACCGGCGGCACCAAAGATATTCCAGTTCACGGTGCTTGCCTCAATGGTTCGTGTTCATTCGCGTCCATTCGTGGTTCGGCGTCATTTCCGCGCCTTGGCGACCGCGTCGTCCCATTGGTTGAACGCGTAGTAGACGAGGTTGACCCCGAGGTTCATGGCGGCGTCGCGCATCTCCGGCGTGACATCCGTGTAGCCCTGCGACTTCCACGCGTCGTTCATGTCGCCCGGGTGGTAGAAGACGACCCACCGGCCCTCGTGCTTGATCCCGAGGGGACGGCGCCCGCCGTGGTGCCAGAACGCCGGGGCCCCGTCGGGGAACGAGTACGGCAGCTGGAAAATCATGTCGTCGTCCGCGATGTCGATGAGCGGCTTGTCGGGAAACACCTGGCGCATGAAGTGGAGGAACGACTGGTGGAAGCGCACGCTGCCGGCGTCGCCGATCAGCATGCCGCCCTTCAGGCAGTAGTCGCGCAGGATCTTGGCGTCCGCGGTGCTCACCCGCCCCATGCTCCCGTTCCCCGTGAGGTAGACGAAGGGCGGGAAGCCGTCGTCCGGGTACTTGCGCAGGAGGGCGATGGAGTGGCTCTCGCCCTTGCGGGCGATCTTCTTGAATCCGGTGGCCTGCGCGAAGGCGCGCAGGAAGTTGATGTCGGCCGCGGTCTGGTGCATGCCGTCGTCCCAGCCCTCCCCGCCGTGGTCGAGGCGGATGAACCGGATCTTGTAGTCGTCCATGCCCTCCGGCCAGCCGCCCTTGCTGCCGCCGCCCTTGCCGATGTTGCCGGCCATGGCGTTGGGGTCGGCGGCGTAGGGGAGTTCCGTCTTTTCCTCCATGACCTTGTCGACCTCGGTGTCGTCGAGGTCGGGCTGGTCGAAGATGATGGCCGAGTTCGGGCGCAGCGTGAGGGTCTTCTTCTCCTTCTTCTTCGGCTTCACGACCTTGACCATGGCGACCACCGGGTTGCCGCTCCCCTTGGGGACCTTGTAGGCCTCGACGCAGCCCCCGAGGCTCAGGAGCCAGGGGATCAGCACCAGGATCACGAGGTGGGTGAGGGCGCTGGCGTAGAAGCTGCGGCGCTGCCGGGGGTCGCGGCCGTGGGTGCGCAGGTCCTCGAGGATCCGGTCGCCCCGCATCGGTTCGCCTCTCTCCCGGGTGAAGGCCGCGTAGACGGACCGGCTGCGCAGCATGACCTGCAGCCAGATGGCGTAGGCCGCGACCGCCAGCGCCGGCCACGAGATGCTCCACCACAGTTTCAGGATCGTGGCGCGGTCCTGGGCGGCGCCCCGGATCTCGACCTCCCCGCCGGAAATCGCGAAGACGCCCTGCCAGACCAGCCACACGAAGACCGCCATCACGAGGGGCACCGCGAACATCGCGAGCCGCAGGAGATGGTAGGTCGCGCGGCTCCGCAGGAGGCCGAGGATTCCCGCGGCCGCGCACAGCACCCCGGTCCACCCGATCGCCGCGAAGCAGGTCTTGAGCGACGCGGTGATGTGGAGGCGCTGCCAGAGGATCGCCAACTCCCCCTCCCTCGCGAGGAAGGCGTCGAGGACCGGCGGCCCCCAGATCGAGACGGCCCACGCGAGGGGAGCCAGCGCCAACGCCGCCACCGCGACCACCCGCGCCTTGAAGGCGGACGGGTGCGTCGGGATCTCGTCGAGATCCCCGGCGGGAAGATGGTCCTGGCTGCGGCGCGGCATCGATCGTGGTTCCGCTTACTTGAAGAGGTCCTCCTCTTCCTCCTCGATGGGCGGCACGGTGGGCCCCTCCTTGACCTTCTCGATCTCCTGCTCGATGGCGGACTTGGGCTCCGCGGGCTCCCCGGGAGTCTCCTCCGGCGCCGCGCCGGGCCCGCCGGACGGTGGTTCCGCCGCCGGGGCCGGCTTTCGCGGCGCCCCGCCCGCCACCTGGCTGCTCAGGTCCTGCGGCTTGAGCCCGTGCTCCTCGGCGATCTTCCGCAGCGAGCTGGTGGCTTCCTTCACGGCGAGTTGCACCCGCTCGTCCTCGCTGAGTTCGCCACGGTCCTCTCCGAGGACGTTGCGCAGCAGGAAGGGCGCGCTCGTTCCCACCAGCACCACCGCGTGTACCACCACCGTGAAGACGATGATCGACTTCAGGCCGCGGCCGCGGAAGGTGTCCAGCAACTCGTCGGGGGTCGTTTCTTTCGTAGGTTTCATGATTCTTCGGGTTGGCTTGGGCTAGGAGGCGGAGATGGGGGCATGGATGGCGGGGCTATGAGGCAGCCCTGCAGGCTGCGGGGTGTGGTGGGATTCGATCCCCGGGGCGTTGCCCCGGGCTAGTATGACCGAGGCCGTTGGCCTCGAGGACAGCCGTTGGCCCGGGGCCCAGCCTTGGTTTGGGGACGGGCGTTGGCCCGAGAACCAGCATTGGTT
>JABDMC010000388.1 GCA_013001695.1 Akkermansiaceae bacterium | reverse complement strand
GGGCGTGGATGGCGGGGTTTCGGCAGGCGGGGCGCCCGCCCTACAAAGGCGATTCCGGCCATTGGGGTGGGCGTGGATGGTGAGGTTTCGGCAGGCGGGGCGCCCGCCCTACAAAGGCGATTCCGGCCATTGGGGTGGGCGTGGATGGCGGGGTTTCGGCAGGCGGGGCGCCCGCCCTACAAGGCGATTCCGGCCATTGGGGTGGGCGTGGATGGCGGGGTTTCGGCAGGCGGGGCGCCCGCGCTACAATCTCCGCCACTTGGTGAGAAGCGCCATGCTCCACTGGAATTTGCGGGCGTGCTCGCGGATGAGAAAGGGCTCGTCGTGGCGCTCGAGCAGCTCGAAGCCGGGGGCCAGCGCCTCCCGGAGCCACGCCAAGGTCGACCCGGGCGGCCAGCGGTCGCGCGGCGTGAATTCCTCCAGCCACGTGCACGGGGTGGTGAGAACCAGCTCGCCGCCGCGGCGCACCAGCGAGGGAAGCCGCTCGAGAAGCCGGCCCGGCTCGGTCAACCGGCAGAGGAGGTTCGCCGCCAGGACCCGGTCGAAGTCGCCGAGGTCCTCCCGGAGATGCATGGCATCTCCCTGCTCGAACTGCACGCCGTCCGCCACGCAGCCGTCCGGGAGGGCCACCATGACGGTCTCCTCGACCGCGCCCTCCTCGCGCCGCGCGATGGCGAGGCGTCCTTCCGACTGGATCCGCTTCGCCGCGGCGATGAAGGCCCGCGAGTAGTCGATCGCGACGACCTCCGCGCAGGTCCTCGACATCTCGAAGGCCGAGCGCCCCACCGCGCACCCGAGGTCGAGCCCGCGCCCGCACGGCGTCGCCGCGAAGCGATCCACGATGCGGGCCGGGAAACCGAGCGCGGCCCGCGGCCCCTCCGGCCACGGCAGAACCTGGTCCGCCGCGCCGAAGTGAAACAGGATGTACTCCGCGAGAATTCGCTCGTTTTCGTAGGTGTCCGCGGCGCTCATGGCGTTGCAAGGGAACATGATTCCCGGCGGCTGGCAACCGTTCCGGCCCCGCGATTCTCAGTGCACCGGCGCCTCGCCGTCGCGCCCCGCACCCTCGTCGTGGAAAAAGTCGTCCGGATCGTAGCGCGGGACGGAGATGTTCAGGAGCTTCATCTTCCCGACGGCGCGGTGGCGGCACCCCGGCTTGATCATGACGGCGCTGAGCGGTTTCACCGGAACGAGGTCGCCATCGAGTTCCAGTTCACCGTGGCCCTCGAGGATGATGTAGATCTCGGTGGTCCTCTTGTGGAAGTGGCACACCGGCTCGTCGGCAAGCTCGAGGAGGTGCGCCGAGGCCGGGGCGTCGGCGAGATCCGCGAAGGCCCGCCGCGTCGTGCCGCAGGAGCAGTCCACCGGCGGCACCCCGGAATAGTCGATGGCCTCGTAGCGTTTCACGGACGGCACAGTACGACGGCCGCGCTCGCATCGCCGAGCGAAAAAGGATGGGCCGTTCCGCACCCCCCGGCGGCCCGACTCACCCGCGCCGGCAGGACACTCCTCCCTACCGGCCGGCGGCGAGGGCCTCCATGACGTAGCGCCCGGGCCGGAAGTTCTCGATGATCACCTCGGTCTGGTCGCCGCGCACCATCCGCACCTCCTTGACGTTGAAATTCGGCGTCTTGTGCGGGGCGAAGAGGATGTCGTCATGGGTGCTGTTCTCGTGCTTCTTGAACATGTCCGGCACGATGTCGCCGCCGAGGTGGTCGTCGCGGCCCGTGGCGAGGTGGCACGTCCCGAGGACCTTCTCGTCCTGGATGTCCTGGTAGGAAACCGGCAGGACCTGCGTTCCGAATCCCAGCTCGCCCAGCGTCCCGGTCATGGGATCGTCCTGCAGGCGCGCGTTGTGGGCGTCGATGGTGGCCTGGTCGCCCTCGATGAGCGTCGACTTCACGACGTCGCGGTCCGCCACCTCGAGGACCCCCAGGGTCCCGTCGTCGTACTTCATCGGGAACTGGCCCCGGGCGTCGCGCGGCACGAAATAGACTTCGCCGGCCGGGAGGTTGGCCACGTCCGGCGCCTTCCCCTTGCACAGGCCGTGGGACTTCTGCGCCTTCTGCCCGCCGAGCCCCAGCCAGGCCGTCAGGATGCGCCCGTCTTCCAACTCGAAGTCGATCTCGACCTCGTCGGCGCCGGTCATGGCGAGACGGATGCGCTCCGCATCGGCGGACACCTGGTCGTAGTCGACCGCCAGCCCCGACGAGAGGATGACGTCGTTCATGCCGTGCATGGTGGCCCCGCGGAATCCGAACTCCTTGCACTTCTCGGTGAGCGGCGCGGTCGCCGAGAAGGTCGAGATGCAGAGGATGATGTCGTAGTTCGGGTAGATGTCGCGATCCAGCGAGAGCTGCCGGCCCGCCGTGTCCCACGCTTCATCCTCGAGATCGAGGTTCGATCCCTTCGAACACCGGTAGGCGAACATCTCGCCCCCCGTCATTCCCAGTTCCTCCCGGACCCCGTCGCGCAGGCCTTCGTAGAAGTGGTGGTAGGCGTTCTTCTGCACCTCGTAGCCGTCCTCGCGAAGGAAGGCGAAGTCCCTGATGAGGCCGGGGGGCTCGTCGAAATCGACCAGGATGCACACCCGGCACCCGTCGGTCGGCTCGAAGACCGTTCCCAGCAATCGCTTCAGGTCGAATGGCGGGAACTCCCGCTTTTCCGGGTTCAGGAGAATTTCCTCGCGGAGGTAAGCGGGCAGTGCGGAGCGTGTGGCGCTGGCCATAATGGGGCTACCGTAGGAGCAATCCCCCGGCGCGCAAGGGTCGTTTTGGCGCTGTTCTGGCGCGCGCTCTCGCGGCGATTTGCCCGATTCTCCCCCCCCGGCCTGCGACCCGCAGGCAACACCCCCGCCGAAAAATAACCCCGCGGGCTCTCCCCCCGGCCGCGGACCGGCCTCTCCCTAATCCTCGCCCTCCAGCTCCATCCCCTTGTCGCGCAGTTCCTCGAGGACCGGCGTCATGTCCTTCAGCTCATCCCACACGCTCTTGAGCACATACAACGGAGCCGACTGCCGCACCGCCAGCGCGATGCAGTCGCTCGGGCGGGCATCCAGCTCGATGATCTTCTTCTCCATGATCTCGTTCTCCGCCTGCAGAAACAGGCGGGCGTAGAAGACGTCGTCCTCGACCTTCACGATCAGGATGCGCTGCACCTCGGCCCCCAGGGTGCGCAGCGCATCGACGAACAAGTCGTGCGTCAGCGGCCGCGGCGGCTGCTGTCCGGCGAGGGCCGCGTTGATCGACGCCCCGATCGCCGGCTCGATGTAAAACACGATGGCCTTGCTCCCGTCGCCGAGAAAGACCGCACATCCCGCCTGGGTGGGCAAAAGCGCCACCGGATCCACCTTCACCAAATCTGCCATCGCTACGCGCTTTTAACTCTAAATCGGCCCGCGGGCGAGGAACTTCCTCCGGTTTTCCACGTAACGTTCCGCCCACACGCGCACCTGCCCCTGCTCCCCGGTATCGAGGGTCCGCACCACCTTGCCGGGAGACCCGAGCACGAGCGACCCCGGGGGGATCTCGGTCTCCATCGTCACCAGGGCGTTGGCCCCGATGATGCTCCGCTCCCCGATGACGGCCCCGTCGAGAATCACCGCGCCCATCCCCACCAGGACCTCATCGCGAACCGTGCAGGCATGCACGATGGCCCCGTGACCGACCGTGACCCATTCCCCGAGGAAACACCCCCGGTCGGTCTCGACGTGCAGGACGGAGTTGTCCTGCACGTTGCTGTGCGGTCCCACCACGATCTCGTTGATGTCGCCGCGCAGGGTGGTGTTGTACCAGACGCTGGATTCCTCCCCGAGCGTCACCCGCCCGATGATGTCGGCGCTGGCCGCCACGAAGGCGCTGGAAGGAATCGTGGGCCAGGTTCCATCGATGGGTTCGACCGCCATGGCGGCAATCTACCCGCCAAATCGCCTCGGGGCGAGCCGCCGTGACGAATTTCGCCAAACAACGGCTGGAAATCGCCCCTAGACTTGCGCATACTCCTGCTGCATCTATTCGCGCCCCCCGGTTCCGGTCCAATCCTGCGCTCTCCATACTGTTCATGAGGGAAACCCTTCTTGTCGTCGGCCTCGTTGTGCTCGCTGTGGCGCTGCGCTCCTGCCGGCGGACCATCTGCCGCAAGCTCGGCGCCCTCAGCCTCCTCGCGGCGAGCTTCTTCCTCGTTTATTTTCTCAGCGGCAGCATCCTCGGCGGCGTGGCCGGCGCGGCGGGGTGGTTCTTCCTCCCGTGGGTCGAGCTGCTCACCCGCATCCGGCGGCTGCGGCTTCCGCTCGACAACCGCCTCCGCTACCGCGTCCCCCCGTCCGACGCGTTCTTCCCGAATGCCACCGAGGCGGTGCAGGCCATGGAGGAGGAGGGGTTCGAGCACGCCACCGACAGCGGCTGGGAGTGGGCCGGCATGAAACAGTACTTCCGGATCTACTGGAACCCGGAGAAGAGCGCCGTCGCCATGGTGTGCCTCTGCGAGCAGGAGGACGTCGCCTTCGCCTACATCTCCGTCACCTCCCGCGACGAATCCGGCAGCGTCTGGCGCACCACGAACTTCCCGTTCTCCCCGACTCTGAAATGTTCCCCCGAGATCAGCTGGAACCACGTCCCCTGCGAGCGGAACTGCTTCCACCAGATCCTCAAGGACCACGGCACCTTCCTCCGCCGGCGCGGGGTCCGTTCCGAAGACCTGCGCGTTCCGGACCCCGACGACGCCGAGCGCGAGATCGAGACCGAGATGCGCGACCAGATCGACCACAACCTCGCCAGCGGCATCATCCGCCTCACCGGCGACGGGCATTTCCGCTACTCCCTCCGCGGGCTGTTCTTCCTCTGGAAGCAATTCATCAAGGACATGGTGCGCCTTTGCTGAGCCGCGGGGCGCCTCCGGGGCGGAAAGTCCAAGGTCAGGCTCGCCACCGGCCGTCCCACTTTGCTAACTCCCTGCCGTGGCCCAGATGACCATTGCAGACCTCAAGCATGAGGCGGGCGAGACGCCGCTCGACGCCGCCGTCGAGGGCCAGCTGCAGAAGCGCCTCGAAAAGACCACCAAGAAGGGCGACCCCTACCTGGAACTCACCCTCGCCGATGCCACCTCCTCCTTCGCCCTCAAGGCGTGGAGCAATCACAAGCAGTTCACCGAGCTCGCCCAGTTGCCCGCCAATACCTTCCTGCGCATCGAGGGCAAGTGGACCCAGAACCAGTACGGCCTCGACAGCGGCAACTGGCGCTTCCGCGTCCTCGACGACACCGAGGCGGCCGCCTTCCTGTCGGGCGACCCCGAGACGCAGGCCCGCCAGTCGGCCGACTGGGATCATCTCGTCAACACCATGACGGCCCTCGGCGACCCGCGGCTCAAGGCCCTCGCGCGGATGTTCCTCGACCAGTTCGGCGACCGCTTCCGGCGGGCCGCGGCGGCCAAGAAGAACCACCACGCCCGCCGCGGGGGACTCGTCGAGCACGTCGCCCAGATGATGCGCAGCGCCGAGGCCATCTGCGGAGTCTACCCGGAACTCAACCGCGACCTGCTCCTCGCCGGGGTGCTCTTCCACGACTGCGGGAAGATCTGGGAGAACAACTATCCCGAGGCGGGCTTCGCGCAGGCCGTCAGCCTGCACGGCGAGATGCTCGGCCACATCCCCCTCGGCATCGAAGTCGTCAACAAGCTCTGGCGCGACCTCCTCGACACCGACGATGCCGCCTCGTGGACCGCCCTCGCCCCGTCCAACGAACAGGTCCGCCTGCACCTCCTCCACCTCATCGCCAGCCACCACGGCCAGTACGATTTCGGCTCCCCGACCCTCCCCCGCAGCCCCGAAGCCTTCGCCCTCCACTACATCGACAACCTCGACGCCAAGATGGAAATGATCCGGATGGCCTACGAGGCCGCTCCCGAGACCGTCCCCGGCATCTACGAGCGGCAATTCCCCCTCCCCGCTCCCCTCGTGGCGCCCCTCGCCACCCTCGACGGCGAGGCCGGCAGCCCACCGGCCCCCGGCCCCGCCCCCCAGACCCTCCTCTAGCGGATTTCAGGATTGCCGCGAGG
>JABDMC010000383.1 GCA_013001695.1 Akkermansiaceae bacterium | reverse complement strand
CGCCGGGAGAATCGGATATCTTGCGGCCTTCGGCCGTGCGGGTTGGTTGCGGACGGGCCGTCCGCGCTCCCAGGGGGGGCACGCCGCGATGCATGGGCCCGGAGGCAGGTAGCGCGCCGCGTTCAATGGAAGTCGTGGGAGGAGGAGGCGAGGTCGGCGGGGAAGTGGAGGGGTTCCACGGCGGTGGTGTAGAGGGTGCGGGTCCCGCCCTCGCCGACCTGGAGGCGGCCGTGGCAGAGGAGGAAGGGCTCGGAGGTGATGATGAGGCGGCAGGCATGGAAGGTGTCGCGCGGGACGAAGAGGTTGGCGATGCCGGTTTCGTCCTCGAGGGAGATGAAGCAGTGGCCCTTGGCGGTGCCCGGGCGCTGGCGGCAGATGACCATTCCGGCGGTCGTTACCGGCTTGCCGTGCGGGATCGATGAGAAATCGGCCGCCCTGACGGGGGCCGTCGCCGGGGGGCGGGGGCCGGTAGCCAGTTGGCGGCGCCAGAGCGCCATGGGGTGCGGGCCGGTGGTGTGGCCCTGGGTGGCGTAGTCGGTGGACAACCGTTCCATGGGAGACATGGGCGGCAGGGGGGACTTCGTTCCCGATGTTGGATGTTCGATGCCGGATGGGCTTCGCCGATCCTGGATGCGGGATGGTTCCGGTTCCGGGTTCCCGGTTTCCGGTTGGGAGGGTGCGTCCCGCGTTCGCGGGACGGGGGAGTCTTGGTCATGACCGGAAGGGTCATGCCACTGATAAGCGGAGGCTTCTTCGGCGGCGCGCTGGCGCTCAACCGAGAACAGGTCGTCGTGGAGGTCCTTCTCGACCTGCCAGAGTCCTTCGCGGCGGTGTTCGACTTCGGGGAGGCCGTTGAGGGCGCCGGCCGCGGCGAGGAGGCGGCGTTCCTTCTTGTTGGGCCGGCTGCGGCGGAGGAAGTCGGGGAGGGAGGTGAACTGGCGGCGGGAGCGGGCCTCGACGATGCGGTCCGCGGTGGCGGCGGCGAGGCCCTTGAGGCGGTGGAGGCCGAGGCGGAGGGTCTTGCCCTCCCCGTCATCGAGGACGGTCGTTTCGCAATCGGAGTGGAGGACCGAGACGGGCCTGGTGCGGATGCCGTGGCGGCCGGCGTCGCGGAGGAGGGTGGCCACGGAGTAAAAGCCCATGGGCTGGTTGTTGATGAGGCCCGCGTAAAACTCGGCGGGACGGTGGACCTTGAGCCAGCAGGAGGCGTAGGCGATGAGGGCGAAGGAGATGGCGTGGCTCTCGGGGAAGCCGTAGAGGGCGAAGGAGCCGATGGCCTTGACGACCTTGTCCTGGACGAGGAGGTCGACGTTGCGTTCCGACATGCGGCGGCGGAGCTTGTGGGCGATGGCTTCCATGCGTTCATCGGAGCGCTTGAAGGCCATGGCGCGACGGAGTTCATCGGCCTCGGCGCCGTCGAAGCCGGCGATGATCATGGCCATGCGGAGGACCTGCTCCTGGAAGAGGGGGACGCCGAGGGTGCGGCCGAGGACCGGCTCGAAGGCGGGATGGATGTAGTCGACGGGCTCGCGCCCGTTGCGGCGGTTGAGGTAGGGGTGAACGAGGTCGCCGACGATGGGGCCCGGGCGGATGATGGCGACCTCGATGGCGAGGTCGTAGAAGTTCCTGGGCCGCATGATGGGGAGGGTGGCCATCTGGGCGCGGGACTCGACCTGGAAGGTGCCGATGGTGTCGGCCCTGCCGAGCATGTCGAAGGTGGCGGGATCGTCCTTGGGGATGGTGGCGAGATCGACGGGGCGGCCGCGTTGCGCGCAGATGCGGAGGGCGTCTTCCATGGCGGCCAGCATCCCGAGTCCGAGGAGGTCGACCTTCACGATGCCGAGGTCCTCGCAGTCGTCCTTGTCCCACTGGACGATGGTGCGGTTCGGCATGGCGGCCGGCTGGAGGGGGACGATGGAGTCGAGGCCGTCGTCGCAGATGATCATGCCGCCGGAATGCTGCCCGAGGTGGCGGGGGAAACCGAGGACGGTGTGGTACAGGTGGAGGAGGGGCCGGAAACGCGGGTGGGTGCGCGGCACGCCGGCCTGCTCGATGGTGGCCTCGAGATCGACGACCTTGCTTTTGGGGTAGAAGTTGGACATCGAGACTTCGGGCCCGGTGTTCCGTGTTGAGTTTGCGTCGCGTTGCGACGGAGGGGTTTGATCATGACCGGGACGGTCATGCCACTCGCCGTCGCGGCCGGAGGAGTCATGGACCTTGGGGGAAGCGGAGAGGTCGGAGAAGCGGTCGGCGATGTCGTCGGGGAAGCCGAGGACCTTGGACATTTCGCGGAAGGCGGACCGGGGGCGGTAGGTGATGACGTTGGCGGTCATGGCGGCGCCGCGCGGGGCGTATTTTTGGAAGACGTGCTGGATGACGGCTTCGCGGCGGTCGCCGGAGGGGAAGTCGATGTCGATGTCGGGCCACGACTTGCGGTTTTCGGAGAGGAAGCGCTCGAAGAGGAGGCCGCCGCCGACCGGGTCGCAGGCCGTGATGCCGAGGGCGTAGCACACCGCGGAATTGGCGGCGGATCCGCGGCCCTGGCAGAGGATTCCCTGGGACTGGGCGAACTGGACGATTTCCCAGACGATGAGGAAGTAGCCGGAGAAGCCGAGTTTGGCGATGAGGGCGAGTTCGTGTTCAATCTGTTGGCGGACGTTTTGACGGAGTTTGCCGTAACGTTGCCGGGCGCCGCGGAGGGTCTGCTCGCGGAGGAGGAAGGCCTCTTCATCCGGGGTGAGGGGGCGGCCGTTCTCGTGGTAGGAGGGGAATTTGTAGCCGAGGTTTTCGAGGGTGAATTCGAGGCGGCCGGCGAGGCGTTCGGTGTTGAGGAGGGCTTCGGGATGATCGCGGAAGAGATCCGCGACTTGCCGGGGGTGCTTGAGGTGGCGCTCGGGGTTGGCGGCGAGGAGGGTGCCGGCGGCGTCGAGGGTGGTGTGGTGGCGCAGGGAGGTGAAGGCGTCGGCGAGGAAGCGGTCGCGCCGGCGGGCAAAGAGCGGGGCATTGGAGGCCAGGAGGGGGAGCCGGAGGTGTTCGGCGAGGTCGCGCAGGAGGGTGTTGCGGCGTTCCTCGCCGCGGACGTGGTGCCGGGTGAGTTCGATGTAGAGGTTCCCCTCGCCGAAGGTGTCACGGAGCCAGGTGGCGGTTTCCAGCAGGTTCTCCCTGCCGGGATTGGGGAGGCTCTCCGGGGTGAGGAGGGCGACCAGGCCGGTGGTTCCGGTGGTCAGTGGGCGGTGGCCGGCGGGCGGTGGGGAATCTGCGTCGCGTTGCGACGGAAGGAGCTGGTCATGCCCCGCCGGGTTCGGGGCCTGGAACGCTCCGTCAGGTTCACAGTGCAGGTCGGTGAGGAGGCGGCAGAGGTTCCGGTAGCCGGGGCGGTTCCGGACGAGGACCGGGACCTCGAGGCCGGGAAGTTCGAGGGTGGCGCCGACGAGGGCGCGGAGCCCGCACTCCTTGGCGGCGGCGTGGGCCCGGGCCGAGCCGTAGACGCCCATGTGATCGGGAAGGGCGAGGGAGTCGTAGCCAAGTTCGGCGGCGCGGTGGATCAGGTCCTCCGGCTGGCTGGCACCGCGGAGGAAGGAGAAGCAACTGCGCGCATGGAGTTCGGTGGGCATGGAAGGCGGAGGTCGGTGGACGGTGGACGGTGGACGGAGGACGGAGGTCGGAGGTCGGAGGTCGGAGGTCGGAGGTCGGTAGTCCCGCCGTAGCTCGAAAAGAATAGGGGGATCTCCCTCTCACAGGGCGGCCGGACCGAGGATTGCCTGCTGTGAGAGATGTTGATGCGCGATGCCTTGCTCCCAGCTGGTCTGAGGCAAGCCTCGCTAGTCTTTGACGCTGAGCTTGTACTCCGTCGACATTTTGCTTCCCTGGCCGCGTTTTCCAAAATCGTTGTACTCGTAGTTCACCTTGAACCGGTAGTGGATGATATCTTTACCGGCCGGAACCGGAATCAAGG
>JABDMC010000375.1 GCA_013001695.1 Akkermansiaceae bacterium | reverse complement strand
ACGCCGGACACCGCGGGTTTGCACCCGCGGCTGGGATGTGGCCGCCCCTGCCGGGGCTGATGTTGGGACGTCTCTGCCGGGGCTGATGTTTGGGCGTCCCTCCCGGGGCTCGGATCATTGGGGCGGTCGCCGGAGACCGCGGGTTTGCACCCGCGGCTAGGATGTGGCCGCCCCTGCCGGGGCTGATGTTTGGACGTCCCTGCGGCGGGTGATGTTCGGGCGTCCCTCCCGGGGCTTGGATCGTTTGGGCGGCGATCCCCGCAAATGCACGGCAAGAATCCGCAAATGAACGATCCGGCCTGCGGCTTTCCGCTTTCGGTGCGGGACCATGGCCTCTATATTCGCGCTTTCGATGATCGTGCCCGGCACCGGGCACGTCCCGCCACGCATTCGCCGGACTCCGGCCGGCGGGCGCGCCCCGACACGCCATGACCGCTCGTTTCCTCCCACCACGAACACGCCGCCCGCGGCAAGGCCGGTGCGTCCGGACGCCTCGCGCCCGCATCAGGATCGCCGGGGTTCTCCTTCTCATGGGCCTCGCCATGGGACTCCCGGCCGCCGCGGCGCCGAAGATGAACCCCCGCGCGGGACAACTCGCCCGCAAACTGCAGATGGCGCCGATGGATCCCGCGTCCGATCCGAGCCATCTCAAGGCCCTCGAGGGCCGCGTGATTTCGATCCTCGAGGATCTCGACGCCTCGGCCCGCGGCAACGGTCCGCCACCGAAGGACCTCCTGAAGCAGGCCTATGCCCTGCGCACCGACATCGGCCGGGAATACGCGGAGATGGCGGTGGATGCCCTCGCCGCGGCGGCGGAGCAGGCCCGCTCCCTCGAACTCTTCGGCGGGGACGGCCGCTATCACGGCACGATCATGAAAGGCCCCAACAAGGGAGAGCCCGCCGTCTTCCAGTATATCGCGCCCGTCAAATATCTCCCCGAGTTCTCCCGCTCGCTTTGCAACATCGAGATCGTGGAACCGCGCAAGCAACGCCGCTCGGATGAGGTTGCCGACATGGACATCCGCGTCATCAGCTACGGAAAACGGTTGCGGTCCCTCTCGACCCGCATGAAGCGCGCCCCCAAGGCGGTGGATCGCAAGCCGGCCCCCCGGGCGATCGATCGCAAGCCCCCCCCCCGGGAGCGGGATTACAGCATGCTGCGGACCAAGGCGGAGCACGACGCCCGGTGGGAGGAACTGCGCAAGCTCGACCCGCAGTCCGGCGAGCGGCCCCCGAGCATCGTGGCCCGCTTCGAGCGGAAGTCGACTCCGAGCAAGGCCTCCGGCGGCAAGTACATCTACACCGTCGTGATCCAGAACCGCAGCGACTTCCCGACCGAGATCACCTTCGAGTACGCCTTCATCGGCGGATCGAGCCGGGACGGCTACCGCGCCCTGCGCCGCCAAAGCAAGACCTTCAAGCTCCTCCCGACCTCGACGCACCGCTTCGAGGACGCCTTCTCGGCCGGCAAGGTCGGCTACCGCGGATACGCCGCGGTGGTGCACTTCAATGGCAAGGCGATCACCTCCTTCGCCAGCGACGCCCGCATGCGCAATTTCACGAAACCCGGCGCGCTCGGGGCGCTCGATTGAGTTCGCGGCGGGGGCGCGTCCCGGACGAGTCCGCCGTCCCGCGGCGCCGTCGCCGGAAGACGGGCGAGCGCCGCGCCCGGCCGCCCGGGGAGGGAATCTCCGTTCCCGGGAGTGGACGGATCGCGCCGGGGCGGGTAAGGAGGGGGACCCGGCGGGGGTGCTTCCCGGGACAATGCCAATGATGAAGATCCGCGCCATCGTGACGATGTGGGGCCTCGGGCTCCTCGGGGCGGCCGCGGGGAATCTTGACGAGGCGCTCGCCACGGCCGGTCCGAACGCGGCGGAGATCCGCGGGTTCGTGGAGGCCGCGGCGGAAGGCTACGGACGCGGCGGCGAGGCGGCGGCGGTCTTCCTCGTCGAGGGGATGCCCGCCGGAGATCTCCAGTCGCTGAAGAAGGACTTCCTGCTCGAGAACCTCGCTCTCGCGATGCAGGCCCGCAACGAGTTCCCGTGGGGCGGCGCGGTGCCCGACGAGATCTTCCTGAACGACGTCCTGCCGTACGCCTCCCTCGACGAGACGCGGGAACCGTGGCGGAGGGAATTCCATGCCACCTGCCGCGAGATGGTGAAGGATTGCCGGACGACGAGCGAGGCGGCGCAGGTCTTGAACCGCGACTTCTTCGAGCACTTCGGCGTGCACTACGACACCGGCCGGAAGGCGCCGAACCAGAGCCCGTCCGAGTCGAAGAAGCTCGGGATGGCGACCTGCACCGGCTTGTCGATCATCCTGGTGGACGCCTGCCGCTCGGTCGGTGTTCCGGCGCGCGTGGCGGGGACGCCCCTGTGGGCGAACAAGCGGGGGAATCACACCTGGGTCGAGATCTGGGACGGCGGGGAGTGGTTCTACACGGGCGCGGACGAGTACAATGCGAAGGGGCTGAACCGGGCGTGGTTCGGGGGCGACGCCTCGAAGGCCATCGCGGACGATTGGCAGCACGCCATCTGGGCGACGTCGTGGAAGCGGACCGGCGCGCATTTCCCGATGGTCTGGAACCCCGGGAGCCGGGAGGTCGCGGGCGTGAATGTCACCCACCGCTACGCGAAGCCGGAGGCGAAGGCGCCGACGGGCGCCACGGTGTTCCTGCGGGGGTGGGACCGGCGGGGCGGGGAGCGCCTTGCCCTCACGGTGGAGGTCCTCGATGCCGGCGGGAGGGTCATCGCGGCGCCGGTGACCAGGGCCGGGACCGCGGACCGCAACGACATGCCGTCGGTGACGCTGCCGGCGGGGTCGTCGTACTGGCTCCGCGTCGTGCACGGCGGGGAGACCCGCGTGATGCCGCTGGAAGTGAAGTCCGCGGGAGAGCGCACCGTGGAGGTGGTGTGGAGCGAGATGGGCACGGATTCGCCCGCGCTCCCCATCGTGAAGGACTGGCTCGCACTGCGGCCGGAAGAGCGGGGCCTCGCGGTCCCCGGCCTCGCGCTCACCAGGGAAGAGGCCGCCGCGGCGATGGCGTTGTGCCGGGCCGCGTGGAGGAAGGAGCAGGGCGAGGCGCGCCAGGACGAGGTCGCGAACAAGCTGGTGCGGGCCGCCGGGAAGGAGATGCGTTACCTCGAGAAGGAGTTCGGCAGGGCGGCGGAGGGGAAACGGTCGCTGTGGATCTCGATGCACGGCGGCGGCGGGGCGCCCGCGCAGGTGAACGACCGCCAGTGGCGGAACCAGATCCGCCTCTACGCGCCGAAGGAGGGGATCGTGGTGGCGCCGCGGGCCCCGACCGACACATGGAACCTCTGGCATCAAGGGCACATCGACGACCTGTTCGACCGCCTCATCGGGAATTTCGTGCTGCGGCGCGGGGTGGATCCCGATCGGGTCTACCTGCTGGGCTACTCGGCGGGAGGCGACGGGGTGTATCAACTCGCGCCGCGGATGGCGGATCGCTTCGCGGCCGCGGCGATGATGGCCGGACACCCGAACGATGCCTCCCCGCTCGGCCTGCGGAACCTTCCCTTCATGATCTTCGCGGGCGGAAACGACGGGGCCTACAACCGCAACAAGGTCGCCGCGGAGTGGGGCAAGAAGCTCGCCAGGCTCCGGGACGGGGACGCCGGCGGCTACGAGCACCGCGTCACGATCTACGAGGGGGTCGGGCACTGGATGAACGGCAAGGACGCCGAGGCCCTGCCGTGGATGGCGGCCCGGACGCGCGACCCGTGGCCGAAGACGGTCGTCTGGCGGCAGAGCGGGCGCACCCACGGGCGGTTCTACTGGCTGGCGGCGCCGAAGGAGACCGCCATGGCCGGGCAGGTCGTGCGGGCCGAGGTCGCGGGCGGGCGGATCGAGGTCCGCACCGAGGGGGAGGGCATGCGCCGGTTGTCGCTGCGGCTCGGCGATGAGCTCGTCGACCTGGACCAGCCGGTGACGATCGTGGTGAACGGCAAGGTGAAGTTCGAGGGCAAGGTGGCGCGCACCGTCGGGGCGATCTGGAAGTCGCTGCAGGAACGGGCCGACCCGCGGACGGCGTGCACCGCGGTGGTGGACCTGGAATTCTGACCGGCGGCATGATCTGATGGGAACGGCCCCCAAACCGCGGCGTTACACGTGCCGGCGCGTGGCGCAGCCGATCCGGGTCGACGGGAGCATCGGCGACCCCGCGTGGGCGGGGCTGCGGTGGTCGGACGACTTCGTGGACATCACCGGGGACGAGGCGCTCCGTCCCCGCTTCCGGACCCGCGTCAAGATGGGGTGGGACGACGGGTATCTCTACGTGGCGGCGGACATGGACGAACCCCACGTGTGGGGGACCATCACGGAAAAGAACGCCGTCATCTTCGAGGACAACGACTTCGAGGTGTTCATCGACCCCGATGGCGACGGGCGGAACTACTACGAGTTCGAGATCAACGCCCTCGGGACGATCTGGGAGCTGAGCCTGCCGCGGCCGTACGGGGAAGGCGGCGTGCCGGTCCTGGGATGCAACCTCGCGGGATTGGCGAGCGCCGTGCAGGTGCGCGGAACCCTGAACAACCCCGCCGATGTCGATGACGGCTGGTCGGTGGAGATGGCGTTCCCGTGGAGCGGACTCGCGCAGTACAACCCGGGCCGTGCCACCCCGCCGCGTCCCGGGGACGTCTGGCGAATGAACTTTTCGCGGGTCCAGTGGCGCCACGAGGTGGTGGATGGCGCCTACGTGCGCATCCCCCCGCACGGGACGCCGCTGGCGGAAAGCCTCAATCCCGAGGAGCAGGAGCACCCCGAGGACAACTGGGTGTGGAGTCCGCAGGGGGCGGTCAACATGCACCTCCCGGACCGCTGGGGCGAGGTGGTCTTTGCGGATTAGGCGGGGGGTGATCCCCCTCGTTTCACCGGGATCGAAACCAAACACTTGCACCGGCGTGACTTCCCTGAGGAAATCGACCTGCCCACGGCCGGTCTTCCCGCCGCGCCGGCACGAGGGGACCCGGAACCGGGCCCCGGCGGAAGGATGCCGCGCAGGGAGCCTGCCAAATGAATTGCCGTGACCAGGATCACAGACCGCCTGAATCGATGATACCCAAGCCCTTCGTTCTCCTTTTGTTGCTTCCGACTCTGCTCACCGGGATCCAGGCCCAGGCAGAGTCGCCTGCCGAATCGGCGGTCGGCGGCTACGCCTATCGCCTGCCGCATTTCGAGAAGGGAAGCCGCCTGCTGTTCCAGGGCGACTCGATCACCGACATGAAATGGGGCCGCAAGGAGAGCGACCGCAATCATTACCTCGGCCACAACCAGGTGCACCTCTCCATCCGGGGACACGACGAGTCCGGGGATTACGCCGACACCGACGACTTCATCTTCAGCACGCTCCTGTCGAAGCCGAAGGGCCTGGCCGTCGCCTCGCCGTTCACCGACCACATGGTGTTGCAGCGCGGGATGCCGGTGCCGGTCTGGGGAGAGGCGCATCCCGGCGCCTCCGTGACGGTGCGCTTCTCCGCCCGGGAGAGAACCGCGAAGGCGGACCGCCACGGCCGATGGAAGGTGACCCTCGAGGCGCTCGACGGGACCGCCGAGGGCGCGCCGCTCACGATTCGCTCCGGCGACGACTCCATCACGCTGCGGGACGTCGTCGTCGGCGAGGTGTGGATCTGCTCCGGGCAATCGAACATGCAGATGGGACGCGGGGCGGTGCCGGAGTTGAAGGACCTCGCCGGGACGAACCTGCGCACCTTCGAGGTCAGGCGGACGGTGGCCTTCACCGAGCAGGATCAGCTCGAGGGCAGCTGGAAGGTGGCCGGTCCGGATAGCGCGGTGGCGTTCGGCTTCGCCCACCACCTCGCAAAGATGACGGGCGGCCTGCCGGTGGGCATCATCCTCGCGGCCTGGGGAAGTTCCTCGATCGAAGCCTGGATGCCGCGGGACATGACGGAGCGGCTTCCCCATTTCAAGACGATCATGGCCGAGTGGGACGCCGATGCGGAGGGCCAGGCCCGCATCCGGGCGGCGCTCGATGCCGGGAGCTGGAAAAGCCCCGAGGATGTCTTCATGCGGCGCCAACCGAACATCCTCTACAACGCCATGATCCACCCGCTCGTCCCCTACGGCTGCCGCGGCCTCGTCTGGTACCAGGGGGAGCGCAACACCCGCTACATATCGGGGATGCCGGAGTCTCCGTGGTATCATCGCGTCGCCGGGATCCGCGAGTACGACGAGACGCTCAAGGCGTGGATGCAGCGCTACCGCGAGGCGTGGGGACGCGACGACTTTCACTTCCTGGTCGTCATGCTCCCCGGCTACGGGCAGATTCTCGCCACGAGCCCCACGAAGGACCCCCGGCATCCGGCCGGTCATTCCTGGGCGTGGATGAGAGAATCCCAACTTGCCGCCCTCGACCTCCCCCGCGCGGCGGTGGCCAACACCATCGACCTGGGCGACGCCCGCAACATTCACCCGAAAGACAAGGCGCCCATCGGGAGGCGACTCGCCCTGCTGGCGGCCCGCGACGTGCTGGGCCGGAAGATCGAGGCCCGGGGTCCGGTGTTCGACCGGCTCGAAATAGGGGACGGTCGTCTCGTGGCGCATTTCCGGCACGCGGCGGAACTGCAGACCACCGATGGCCGGGGGCCCGCCGAATTCTGGATCGCGGACGATGCCGGGAAGACATGGGTTCCGGCCCGGGCGCGGATCGATGGCGAAGCGGTGATCCTCGATTCCCCGGAGCTGGCGGATCCCGTGCACGTCCGCTACGCGTTCACCGGGAAGCCCGCCGTGAACCTCGTCAACCGGGCCGGACTGCCGGCCTACCCGTTCCGGACCGACTCATTCGATCCCTAGCCCGCATATTTCACGAAGTGAACCATGCGTTTTGCGAATGTGGCTGAAGCTCAATCATCTGATTCGCAAAACCGACTCTGGAGGAAACACCCAAAGTGTGTTTCCTCCGGCGTCGGGGCGAGC
>JABDMC010000345.1 GCA_013001695.1 Akkermansiaceae bacterium | reverse complement strand
GCCGGGTTGTTATCGTAGAGGGCATAGGTGTAGATCCGGTGGGCGTAGAGGCGCCCGGGCCGCCCCCAGTACCCCAGCTCGTTGAAGTCGGCGACTTCCAGGACCACCCGTTTCCCGATCCCCAGCGCATCCTCGACATCCTCGGCGGTCATCCCGACAAGCTTGCCCCGCTTGCCACGCGCCAGCCAGAAGCGTGAGTCCGACAGCAGGGCCTCGTTGCTCGGCGCATCATGGATGGAGAACCCGCCCTCCTCATCGAACTCGACGGAAATGATGCCGTTGCTCAGACGCCGATCCACATAGGTGACAGGCATCGACGCGGGTGTTCCCGGGCGTTCTCTCTCGATCAACTCGATGGCCCTCGCTGCGAACCGGGCCCCGAGAATGCGATAGCCCTCGGCGTGATAGTGCAGGTCGTTGACGACCTTGTCTCCCTCCTTCCGGTCGTTCAAGTCGTCCGTATCGACCCACGCTCCCCGCGGATGGGCCTCCGCGAACTCCTGCTGAATGCGCCGGATGTTCAAGCGGCCCGCCAGCCTCTTCTCCCGATCGAGGCCGCTGTCGCTGATCCGGCCGATCACAAGGTTGATCTCCTCGAAGGCCAGGTCGGCCTGCAATTGTTCGAGCAGCTCCTGCAGGTAGGCGTCGTAGGCCGTGTTGTTCAGATCCGATTCGCCCTGCATCCAGACGAGGGTCACGCTCTGCAGGGTCTGCCCTTCGGTCGCGGCCTTCACCTTCCCGATCAGGCGGCCATACAGCTCCCCCCTCACCTTCGGCACCCGGCCGGTCGTCGGGGGAGGAAACTCGTGGTTCGACTTGCACCAGCTCCGGATCGACTGCCCGCTGTGGGCGTCCTTGACCACCAGCACCCGGTCCTTGCCGAAGGCCTTGGTCACCGCGGGAGTAAACGACACGCCGGGATCCATCCCCGCCATGTTCGATTGACCGGACAGGATGAACACATGCTTCCCGGCCGCGGGTTCCCGCGCTTCGACCGCCGGAACCGACAGGAAAATTGCCGCCACAATGGCGGCCAGCACGGTGCAGGTGGATTGCTTGGCGCCCTTGATCATCGGCGGTCTGGTTGCGTTCTTGGTTTCCGGGCTGGTTGTTTGCCGGGGAGGAAGCCCGTGGCAGGACGAACGCCAGGATCGATCCGCTCCTCGCGACCCTACCTCACCGGGGTGAGCTTGAAGCACCTGATGCTCACGCCCTTGTTGGGAGCTTTGAGGGTGAGCTGCAGCTTGTTCCGCCCTTCCTTGAGGTCCATGGGCACTGGCTCGGTCTCCATCCAGTCACCCAGGGTAAGCGGCAGCTCAATCTCGTGCATGTTGCGCCTGTTTGCCCGGATCATGAAGGATCGATCCACCGTCACCGTCACCACGGTAGCGGTGAAATTGTACTTCCCGGCTTCGGGGAGCTCGACCGTGTAGGATCGCAGCTCGGGACGACTCCCGGCCAGGTTGTAGTGCATTTGCACGAACGAATCATCATGACTTTTCATGAACCGGACCTTCTCCGTGCTTTCCGGCTTCGAGCAGGCGGCAACCGGGATGGTGATGACCCCGTTTTCGTCGGTGGTGATGGTGGTGTCCGCATCCGTCAGTTCCACCGGTGGATACTTGTTCACTTCCTCTTCGGAGGAGCCGTCGCCTTCCGTCCAATCCGATGCGGGGGATTCCGCGGCCTCGTTGGATTCCGCAAACTCGGCGCCGACGGATGCGAGCTCCTTCAGCTCCGCGTCTTCGACAATGGCGAGCTTCTTGTAGTGGGCCAGTGATTTCCAGAATCCGCCCCCGACCCCGAACTGCATGCGCGCGACGATCGGCTCAGCGAAGGCGTCGCCCAGCCAGTTCGCCCGGTGCACCTGGGCAT
This sequence comes from Akkermansiaceae bacterium, assembly GCA_013001695.1. Lineage (GTDB taxonomy): Bacteria > Verrucomicrobiota > Verrucomicrobiia > Verrucomicrobiales > Akkermansiaceae > Roseibacillus_B. The sequence continues at coordinate 486 of JABDMC010000345.1, read as the reverse complement.
ATTCCTCCGTCACTTTTCGTGCCCTCGATTCCAGTTCGAAGTCGAGACCACATTGTCCCCGAAACCGGTTGTGGGTCCAGTGGGCGCCAAAGACGGTCACCCATCCATCCGGCGTCCAGTGACTGATCGCGGCATGCCCGGTTTGCGGCGCGGGACGGGAGGGAATGCCGAAGGCGTGGGTCGCGGCCCTTCCGGCGAAGGCCCGCGGGCCACAGATCCCCCCCTCGAGGAAGTAGTCCTGCATGCTCAAGAGGTTCAGGTCGGGACGGACCGGCCGGGACACATTCGACGTGTAGGGAACGTCGGTCTTGGTGATGCGGCAGTAGCGCCACTCGTAATCCAGCCTCATATGATCGGGCCGGTAGTTGCGGATCATCTTTCTCATCCAAACCACAGAGTCGAGTGACCTAAATGGGAAAACGAAGCGGCACTCCCAAGCCGGCAGCGCGGAGAAAGCGGGATCCAACTCGCCATTCTGGAACGCCT
>JABDMC010000324.1 GCA_013001695.1 Akkermansiaceae bacterium | reverse complement strand
GGGGCGCGGAATGCCGTCAGCCGGATCATCCGGCAGGCCCGCGAGTTGGAGAAGAGCGATCGCAAGGTGAAGCAAGCCGCGAGGGCGCTGAGAAACATGTTCGTTTGATATGACTGACCCCTAATTCTTAACGGCCCCGTTTTCTCCCCCTACCCTTCCGGCTTTTTCCCGATGCCTCCGGACCGGTGGATGGAGCGCAGGAGGTGGAATGCCAGCCACACCGAGGCAAAGGTCCCAAGGACCCCCGGGATGGACGTCCCCCAGGCCACGGGGGGAATCTGCTGGCTCCAAAGCAGCGTCGATCCCAGGAAGAGGGCCGCGGTCAGCATGGCGTAGGCCACCCGGTTGACCACGGCGTCGAGACGCCGGTGTTCGAGGTGGACGTCGAGGGTCCCCCGCCGGGCCTGCCGCAGGAGGTCCGCAAGGTCCCGCGGCAGGGACTTGAAGAGGGCATCCCAGTCGCGGTAGGACCGCCGCAGGCGCCGCATGACGTTCTGCGGCGAATGCCTCCGGTGCGTCATCTTCCGGTAGTACGGTTCGAAAAGCTCCGCCAGCTTGAAATCCGGATGCAGCCGCCGGCCCGTCCCTTCCAGCATGATGAGCACCTTGATCAGGCGCGAGACGCTCGGGTTCAGGATGATGCGGTGGTGCCGGATGATCGTGGCGAGACTGCCGAGGACCATTCCCAGGTCGAGATCCTTCAGCGCGCCGGTGAGATGATCCTGGATGAACACCTCGATCTGCCCCCGCAGCTCGTCGCGGTCGAGGTCGGCGGGGGGCGAGCCGAGCTGCAGGGCGCAGTCGGTCAGGAGGTCCCCGTCCTTCAGCAGGAATCCCTCCACCAGCCCCTCGAAGCCCTCCTGCGTTCCGCGATCGAGGTAGCCCACCATCCCGCAATCCAGCAGCCCGATGACGTTCCCCGGCAGGACGAGGAGGTTCCCGGGATGCGGGTCGGCGTGGTAGAAGCGGTCCCGGAAGATCATCTCGAGGAAGAGATTCACCCCGCGCCTCGCGATCTCGCGGGCATCGAGCCCCTTCGCCTCGAGTTCCCCGCGATCCGAGACGCTCAGGCCCTTGATCTCCTCCATGGTGAGGACGGTCTTGCCGGAAAGATCCGGGTAGGGCGCCGGGATGCGCACCGTCTCGTCATCCTCGAAGTTCTTGCGGAACTGCTCGAGGTTCTGCTCTTCCCGGCCGAAATCCAGTTCCCGGATGAGGTTCCGCCGGAACTCCGCGAGGGTCCGCACCGGCTGGTAGAGACGCAGTTCGCGGCTGTACTTTTCCGCGATCCCGGCGATCGCGGTGAGGACGTCGAGATCGTTTTCGATGATCTTCCCGATCCCGGCATGCTGCACCTTGATGACGACCCGGCTCCCGTCCGGAAGGGTGCCCCGGTGCACCTGCGCGATGGAGGCCGATGCCAGCGGCGTCTCGTCGAAGCTCGCGAAGACCTCCCGCGCCGGCGCCCCCAGCTCGCGCTCGATGGTCTCGTGCACCGTCTCCGGCGGGTCCGGCGGGGTGTCCTCCTGCAGCTTCGCCAACTCGACGGCGAGGTCCTCGCCGATCAGGTCGACCCGCGTGCTCAGCATCTGGCCGAGCTTGATGAAGGTCGTCCCGAGCTCCGTGATCGCCATCCGGATCAGCTCCGGCCGCGGACGGCCCGCGAGCTTCTCCCCTTCGTCGCTCGTCAGCAGGCGCTGCAGGAACTCGGGATCGCTCTCGCGCATCCACTCGGCGAGCCCGTGCTTCGCCAGGACCCGCATGATCTGCTCGAAGCGGATCGCGTTGCGCTTGAACTGCGGGAGCGACGAGAGCTTCACGGGATCAGTCGAGGAGCTTGCGCAGTTTCTCGTACCCCGACTTGAGTTCCTTGGCGGCCACGTCGATGGCCGCCCCCGTGACCTTGCGGGCCTGGTCCCCGGCCTCCCCGGCGGCCTCCTTCACGGCCCCGGTGAGCGGTTCGGCGCGCTCCTCGATCTCGTGCCACCGCCCTTCGAGGCGCTCCCACTCGGCCTGGGCCTCCTTTCCCGCGAGGTGCACCTTCAATTTCAGCTCGTCGCGCTGCTGCCGGAGAAAGCCGAGAATCGACTTCGGTTCGCTTCCTGGTTCTTCACTCATGATTGAATTGGTCTGGCTGGTTCGCCCGCGGGGGACTCCCCGCCCGCGAAGCTGGCACCTAACAGCATGTCCCGGCCGCCGGCGGGAGGCAAGCGGCGAATTGCGGCCGGGGGACTTTCGCGGCGGAACATTTGTGCGTGCATCCGGGGCATTCTGCGCTTCTCTTTCCCTGCACCGTGACCATCGCCGAAAAGCAACAGGAACTCCTCGACGAACTGGCCCTCTTCCAGGATTGGACGGAGCGCTACGAATACGTCATCAGCCTTGGCAAGAAGCTCCCCGAGATGCCCGCCGGCCTCAAGTCCGCCGAGCGGCTCATCGAGGGGTGCCAGTCCCAGGTCTGGCTGGAGGCCACCTGCCAGGACGGCCGGGTGCGCTACCTCGCCGACTCGGACTCCCTCATCACGAAGGGCATGATCGCCCTCTTCGTCCGCGTCCTCGATGGCGAAAGCCCCGATGCCATCCTCACCGCCGACATGTCGTTCATCGACCAGACCGGCCTCAAGGAACACCTCGCCCCAACCCGCGCCAACGCCCTCAACCTCATGGCGACCCAGATGAAGCAGCGCGCCCTCGAATTCGCCGGAAAGAATTGACCGGGCCGTTGCAGGGCGGACGCTCCGCCTGCCGCACCGTCAGGCGCCCATCTTTCCCGGGGCGTCATTGTAGGGCGGGCGCTCCGCCTGCCGAGGCCCCTCCCCCAAGCCCACCCGGAACGCCGCAAACAAATTGCACGAAGGCGCTCCGCCTGCCGCACCGTCAGGTGCCCATCTTTCCCGGGGGGTCATTGTAGGGCGGGCGCTCCGCCTGCCGAGGCCCCTCCCCCAAGCCCACCCGGAACGCCGCAAACAAATTGCACGAAGGCGCTCCGCCTGCCGCACCGTCAGGTGC
>JABDMC010000311.1 GCA_013001695.1 Akkermansiaceae bacterium | reverse complement strand
CTCCTTTGCTGGTCCTGTTGTGGCTGGGCGTCCGGCCCTGCCCGGGTATCGCGGCACCATCGTGGTGCGGCGCGATGAGGCGGCGGCACGGAAACCCCGCGCGGAATCAGGGCGGCGGAGTCCGGAGCGGTCCACGGGGAATGAACGATTTCGCGACGGAGTTGATGGCCAACGGCCTGCCACTCTCCGCAACGAGAAACCAAGCATACACATGAAACCAAAAGCAATGCATCGGATGGCCATGGTGTGCCTCGCGGCAGCGAGCACCGTCATGGGACAGGAAATCAAGTCGATCGAACAGGTCGGTGATCAAGTGCGCGTCGAGGTGCTCCTTCCGCCCTCGGAGCTGGAAGTCAGCGTCGACGGCGGACAGAACTTCACGACGGAAGCGGAAGTGCCGGAGGCGGAGCGGACCAAGGTCTTCATGGTGCCGATCGATGCGGCCCAGAAGCTGGTCCGCCTGCGCTCGACGATCGGGGGCGACGGGTTCGGCACGGAGCCGCTGCCGCTCCTGGAAGAAGGCACCTTCCCGGCGGGAGCGAGCGCCTCGCCCACCGAGATCTCCCTGCGGGACGGCAATCTCGTCGTGCGGTGGGACGCCAGGGCGCAGGTCCTGAAGGACGACCCGGCATTGGGCGGCACCTTTCCGCTCCTGATGCCGTTCGGGGTGGTCCTGATGGATCCCACCGGCAGACCCGGCGAATTCGCGGGTCCCCTCCCGGCGGGCGAAGCCCAGCGGTTGCGGGAGGAATTGACGGCCGGCTTGACGCGCCTGCAACAGCTGGAGAACGGCCGGGTCCCGCAGTTCGCGGGGCGCGAGTTCAAGGGCGATTTCCCCCTGCCCGATCCCGCCACCGTGGGGGAAGACGTGCGGCTCTTCCCGTTCTCGACGCGGGTCGACGCGGAACCCGTGACCGCCGCGACGGCCCGGCCGGTCCTCGGCGCGTCCTCGATGGTCGCCCCGGAGCGCTCCCTCATGATCACCGACCTCTCGGTGGTCGAGGATCCCGACCGCACCTTCGACCCCTGCAGCGGCACCGGCACGCCCATGGGCAAGTGGACCTTCGGGTTCCTGATGGAGCAGGCCGCCAACACGCCCCTCACCGGCGTCACCGCCAGTGAGATGGCGCAGCACTGGATCCAGCAGTTCGAGGCCTTCAACGTCATCAACGGCGACCCCGTCCCGGACCGGGGCGGCGCCATCCAGACGAGCCTCATCGACAAGTGGAACGCGAAGAACATCGCGGAGGGGAATCATCCCTTCGACCCGGTGAACGCCCCCTTCCGGTTGACGGCCATCGTGAACCGCATCGACCTGCGCGAGGGATCGGCCTACGCCACCGGCAATGCCGGGGAGTTGCGCTTCGTGTTCTGCGCGATGGACCTCGATACCTGCAATGCCTTTCCGCTCACCGTCATCTGGGAATTCGGCGTGCCGATCTCGGGCTGCGCAAACGTGCGCAGCTACGCGCAGGACTGGCAGGCCCTCTCGGATCCCGGTCTCTTTCCCTTCGGCCCGGTGTTCAACACGGCTCTCGAAGCGCTGACCGACATTTCGTCGCTGGCAAATGCCGATCCCGGCAAGCCGAATGGCAGCGCCCTGAACCAGTTGCGGACCAACAACTTCCTCGGCGGTCCGTGGACGCTGCGGGAGTTCAAGATCACCGGGTCGACGCCGACGCCGAACCACCTCACCGAGGTGGTGGTGGCGCAGACGCCGGCGCAGGGCTTCCAGGGATCGACGACGCTCGTCGACTACATCAACACCTTCGAGACCGACATCCTTGCGGGCCTGCACGTCGTTCCGGCGTTGTGGCCGGGCGCGAGTCCCTTCCAGGCCGCGAAGGCGGAGGTTCCCTTCCCGTCGTTCCACTGGAATGGCCCGGGCATCGCGAACAACGACGCGCGCCACCTCTTCTCCGCCGCGACCTGCAGCGGTTGCCATGGCGGCGAGGCCTCGGGGTCTCCGTCGTTCCCGCCGGGCGGCGTGGGCTCCTTCCCCTTCGTGCACGTCGGACAACGGAACCCGGGCGTCGAGGCGAGTCTCTCGAACTTCCTGATGGGCACCAACATGCCGATGCCGGATCCGGTTTCGGGCGTCCCGCGGACCTTCAACGACCTCCTGCGGCGCGAGGCGGACCTCGACTTCGCGGCGAACATGCCGTGCTTCCTCGTGGCCCTGGCGCCGCGCGTCGCGGCCCCGCACTAGGCCCGCATCGCACCGCCAACCGAACCCCCACCGGGCCCCGCGGCGACGCGGGGCCCGTTTCTTTGCGGGGCGATCCCGGGGGCTTCAGCCGCAATCGCGCGCGCCGAAGATCAAAGGGAACGTGAGGGGTGCGCCTTCATGGCGGCCTCAATCCACCATCTCGATCCGCTGCAGGATGGCATGACCCTCGCTCGAGGTCAGATCCAGTTTCGCCTTGGATTCCGCATCGACCAGCGAGACCTCGAAGGTGGCGATTTTCGACCATTCCAGCGTCTTGCCGTCGGCGTTCTTGAAGTCCTTCCGGTCGATCACGACTTGCCGGGGACCTTGCCCCTGCACGCGGGTGGCGAAGGTGAACTCACCGAGATTGTCTTCCCGGCTCAGGAACTTGCTTCCGGCGTTCAATCGCAACGAGAGCGGTTTCCCCCGGGGATCGATGGTCAGGGACAACTTCCTTGCGTTCGAGCGATCCAGGAAGGGGCTCTGGAACTTGTAGGTCTTGATGCCCCGCTGGTCTCGCGTCCCCCAGTCCCGGATGCCATGGCGGAAGTCCTCGACCAGCGTCGTCTTCGCCATCTTCGGGAGCGACTCCAGGTTGATGGTCTCCGGGACCCACGACTGTTCGAGGGAGTTCAACACAAAGGTGGTGGCTTCCCCCCGTTCCAGCGGCTGTTTCCGATCCAGGCGATAGCGACAGAGCGCATGGACATAGAGCGGCAAATCCTCGTGGACCGGCAGGGCCACGGACCAGGCGCCCCCCGATTCCGTCGCCTCGGACCGCACCCAGAAGCGCGTTCGCGCATTGGGATCGTAACTGAAGTAAACCTCCGTGTTCACGAGGCGATCCCGGTCCGCGGGGGTCACGGTGAAGGTCGCCGTGTCGCCATCCACCTCGAAGGTCGACGGGGGCGTGACGGGGATGTGCCGGGGGATTCCCTTGAGGTACTGGTCGAACCACAGGTTCAAGAGCACCCACTGTTCCGGCCCGGGACCGTGGTTGTGATGGATGTTGGTGCTGACCCGCCAGTTCGGATGCTGCAACAAGGCCATCGATTGGTAGATCCGGTCGAAGGCGGAATGAAAATCGTTGGAGGAACTGATGAACATCACGGGACACCCCACCAGCGGCCAGTAGGCGCCGGGATCGATGGTTTGCCGGTAGAGCTCCACGTCCCTGAGATGAGTCCGAAGGCTGCTGCCTTCAATCCCGCCCGGGAAATCGACGTGCTTGAATCCGGTGCCGCCGACAAAGGGGGCCACCGCCTTCAGCCGCGAATCGATGGCGGTCAGCGCGGTGATCATTCCGCCCATCGAGAAGCCCGAGAATCCGATCCGGTCCGGATCGACCTCCGGCTGTTGCTCGAGGAAGGTGATGGCCCGCCTCGCCGCGACGGCCAGCAGAAACCAGTTGGCATTCCGCGGGCTGGCAACCGGATCGATCGAGTATTCGTCGGGTTGGAGATCGCGCTTCCAGCCTTTCCGCAGGGCCTTGGCGTAAAACCTCGGCCCCTGCGTCGGGTCGACCTTTCCCCAGTCGGTGTTCACCTCGATCCCGTCCTCCATCGGCCGGCCGAGCCAGTTGATGTCGACGGTGGCGAAGCCCTGCCTGGCGAAATAGATCCCGCGGCCCCTCTCGGCCCGCTGGCCGCCGCCGTGGCTCCAGACAAACGCGGCGTTCTTCTTGCCGTTCTCGGGAAAGGAATAGTAGGCCGCGATGCGGGCCTCGGCTCCCTTGAAGGTGCCGACCGTGAAGGTCACATACCGCGTGACCACGCCCTCCGCCTTCCATTCCTTCACGACCTGGACATCGAGGGGCTCCTCGCGGGCGTCGTAGCCCTTCCAGAGATCGGCCGCACTTTGCGGAACCTCCCCGGGCCCGTAGGGGGTGAAGGTCTCCGCAGCCAGCGCCGTGGCCGGGAAGATTAGGAACAAGTAGATCAACAATTGCTTCATGGGACTGATTCGATGCGCTCCACCCCGGCAAACCAGGCGCCGCCTGCTCGGTCCATTCTTTTCGTCCGGCCGGGTTTCGAGCGTGGGTCGCCCGGCGGGACGGCCGGGTCCGAAAATGACCGCCTTGATACAGGCCTCGCCGGGCCCTTCTTTCTCGATGCCCGCAAGGCAGAGCTGCGGGCGGATGGGCCTGTTGATCTCGCCAAAGTTCCACGGCGGGTTGCCAACGGGCAGGTCCCAGTCCGGGGAGCAGCGCGTGGTCAGAAGACCAGACACCCGCGTCGAGTCATAAGAGGGACTGGCCCGAATGGCACAGCATCGGTTTGCCGGCGGCGGCGTCCCGGCCCGGTCCCTCGCCGACGAGCAGTGCCACCATGAAACCCAGCGCCGCACCCGCCGCGAGTCCGGCCACGACGATCCGCAGCGATAGCTGCACTTGTCGGCGATGGAAGCGCATCCCGACGGGCGCAAGGCCGGACGGCGGCGGTCATCGCGCGATGTCCTGCCGAACGAACTGATCCTCAGCGCCATGGCGGCCTGCTCCACCACGCCCTCGTTGCTTTTCCGCGCGCGCGGGCGGGCGGACAACTGACCCGCCCCCCGAACCAACCGTAGTCCCGTCCTACGGGTTCTGCGTCACTTCCACGTCCACGAACAGCTTGCCGGTGGCCGCCCCGCTGACGGTGGCCGTCACGGTGGTGGTGCCCGGTTCGGGGGTGTCGAGCTGGGCGGTGAAGTCCACCGTGGTCCCCTCGCCGTCGGTGGCGCCGTCGGCCAGGAAGTTGGCCATGTCCTTCGACCACCGGTAGGTCGCGGTGAGGTCCGTGGCCGGATCGGGATTCTGCGGGTGGGTGAAGGTGAAGGTCCCGCCGCTCACGGTCCCCGAGACGAGGCCGGTGGAGGAGACGCTCGGGTCGGTGCCGAGGAGGTTCTCCACCCCGTTGCCCAGCCCGTCGAGATCGAAGTCGTCGGTGAGGCCGGTCTGGCCGCCGACGTCGAAGCCCGCGATCCAGTCGGCGAAGCTGTTCCCGGGGCCGATGGCGGTCAGTTGCACGTTGTCGATGAGCGCGCTGGTGGTGGCGCCGAGGAAGCGGATCCCGAGGTCCTTGCCGATGTCGGCGGCGTGCGTGCCGGGGTCGGGGGTGAAATCAATGGAGATGGTGGCGAAGCTGCCGTCGCCCGGCGCGTTGCCGGCCGCGGTCGCGAGGATGGTGCCAGGACGAAGGTTCCCGCGGCACTCGTTGCGGGCCGCGTTGTCATCGCCCGGGCCGAAGGCGACCAACTCCATCGAGTACGGGGTGCCGGCATTCAGGCCGTCGTCGCGGACCACGTCGAAGGTGACCGTGTAGGTGGTGTCCTCCTCGAGGGTGCCGATCACGCCCTGGGCGGTGGTGAGGCCGGAGTTGGTGTAGCGGAAGGCGTAGGCCTGCTGGTTGGGGTCGGGCGCGCTGAAGTCGCCCCCGGCCTTGTCGGTGAGCCCGCGCCGGTTCGCCCCGAACCCCTGGGTGGCGCCCACCCAGGTGACATTCGAGGGGACCACGTTGTAGGGGACCGTGTTCTGGCTGTAGCCGGGGACGTCGGGGTCCTCGAAGCCCTCCGTGAAGAGGGTCCCCGACGGGAGGCCGCTCCCCGTGGTGGCCGAGGCCGGGCTCGAGTCCGCGGTGAGGTTCTGGGCGGGGCTCTGGTCGCGGGCCCGCACCACGTAGGAATACTCGGTGTCCGGCGCAAGCCCGGTGTCGGTGTAGCTCGGGCTCGTCTGCCAGCCGCTGTCGTGGCCGCCGGCGGTCAGGCACTGGAAGTAGTACTCGACGCCGTTGCCGTCCTCGGCGGTGGTGGCGGTCATGATGATGGAGTCCGGACCGGTGGCGGCCGGGGGCATGGCGAAGCCCATCGGGTCCGGCGACGGCGGGGTGTCGTCGAGGTCCACGTAGTAGAGCTCGATGATCTCGTCGATGCGCCCCGTGATGTCGGCCGCGGAGTTCTCGTTGTAGATCTCGCCCGGGTTGGTGGCCTCGCTGCGCTGCTGGTCGCCCGTCCCGTAGAGCGGGGTGGCGTCCCACTGCCGGGCGTGCTCGCGCTCGGTGGCGAAGCCGTTGATGCTCGGCGGGGATCCCCACCAGCCGGTGGCGAAGGCCTGGAAGGCGGCGTTGTCGGCCGGGACCAGGGTGGCGTAGTAGTTGAGGCGGTTCAGGATGTCGGTGGAAAGCATGATCCCCTCGGATGCGAGGGTGGCCCGGAGCGCCAACCGGTCCTGCGGGACGATCCCCCAGAAGTGGAAGAGCGGCAGGATGTTCACGCCGGTGCTGCGGCACATCCGCAGCAGCAGTTCGTCGGTGGAGGCCGGGTTCGCCGGGAGGGTGCCGTTTTCGTCGTCCTCCATGTAGGACCGGAAGAACTCATCGAGGCCGTCCCAGGTCCCGAAGATCCGCACGATGTCGACGAACTTGGCGTGTCCCTTGAGCTGGTAGGCCTTCTCCCAGTCGGCCATGGGGACTTCCCGCGGCGAGAAGTTGAAGCAGCACATCCACGCCACCGCGCTGTTGTCGAGGGTCCGGTTGGGATTCCCGCCGAACCCGCGCGATTCCGCGAAGGCCTGGTCGAGGGTCTCGCCGAACTTCCGGTGCTGCACGGCGACGTGGTGCAGGTTCACGGCGGACTCGCTCTCCCCGCCGAACTTCGGGAAAAAGTAGGCGTGCCCCTGCTCGTGAAACTCGTAGTCCGGCGCGAACTGCGGGCCGCGGACGAGGTGGTGGTTGCGGTAGCCGCTGTAGCTGTCGTTGTTGGGGTTGTCCTTGGTGTTGACGGAGGGATATCCCGGGGCGAACACCGAGGCGCGATTGAGGATGTCGACCTGCGGATACATGGTCTCCTTGCCGCGGATGTACGGGAAGCCCATGAGGTCGTTCATGGCGTCCATGGCGGCGTCCCAGTCGGCCAGCAGCGTGGCGGGGTCATCCAGGGCGTAGATCCAGTTCGTGGGGACCTGCATCATGAACTTCTCGGTCTGGAAGTCGGCCCACGGCGCGGTGTGATTGCGCTCGGTGGTCTGCCACTCGCCGAGGGTGGTGGTGTGGAAGCTCTTCGCCGAGAAATACGGCGAGCGCACCGCCCCGGTGATGTCGACGTCGACCACCCCGGCATTCGCGCCGAAGGGGACCTCGATGTAGATCCCGCCGCCGTGCGGGTTGGCTACCCTGGTCTGGAGGCCGGTGATCGGGTAGGTGGCCGAAATCCGGTCGAGGCGCTTGATCGACGGCCGGTTGGAGAAATCCCACGAGTGGCAGCCGACGCGGACCTTGTACCCGGCATCCACCAGGGGGGCCGGCACCGTGACGGTGGCGATGGTCCCCGGCGCAAGGTAGGTCCCGGTGGGCTTCCGCGCGAAGGTCCCCGGCCCGTCCCCCTGCGTGTTGCGCCCGAAGGTGTCGGCGTAGCTGCCGCTGATGGTGGCGGTGTGCGTGTTGTTCGGGTCGGCGGGCGGGGCCACCGACCCCGGGAAGTTGGCGGCGCTGCCGAACAGGAAGCCGTCGAGGATTCCCTCGTGGGCCGCGAGGACGTCGGCCTGGTAGATGTCGTCCATGATGGACTGCATGACGAGGTAAACGGCCCAGTGGATGTCGGGGGCGGCGGAGCTGCGGGTGAAGCCGCCGGCCTTCGGGCTGCCGGAGATCCAGATGGGTCCGATGTTGGTGTCATAGGACTCCACGAGGTCGAGGCACCCCTGGATGGTGGCGGCGTTGACCCCGAAGAGCGTCTGGTTGAAGATGAGCGTCGCGATGAGATCCTCGATCTCACCGGCGCTCAGGGGGGCGGTGCCCTCGATGTGGTCCTTGAGGGCCGTGACGGTCGGCAGGATGTCGTCCCCGGGTTGCGGCTGAACGCCCACCTGGAAGACGAAGAGATTGCCTTCCACCGGGGTGCCGGTGGGGCTGCCCTCGAGGTAGGAATCCACCCGCCAGTAGTAGGTGTCATCGACGGGGGCGTTGACCGTCACGGTGGTCCGGTTCGCCGCGTCCGCCCCGGCATCGACCACCTTCGCAAGCGCTCCCGGGTCGGTGCCGAACCACACGTCGACCCAGGTGTCCGCGCCCACGTTCGCGGGCAGGTTGTTCCACGTCAGGTCGATGTCCCCGGCGTCCAGCCACGCCCGGTAGGGCGGGGCGACCAGCATCGGGAAAAAGACCTCCAGCTCGACGTTGTCGATGATCGCGGAGGTGGTGGCGCCCACGAGGCGGATCCCGAGATCCTTGCCGATGTCGGCCGCGTCGATCACGGCGTCCGAGGTGAAACTGAAACTGACTGTTTCGATGGTCCCGTCGCTCGGGGCGTCTCCGGACCGGCTCGCCAGCAGGGTGCTGCCGGCCGGGATGCTGCGGACATCGTCCCGGGCGACGCCGGGGGCAAAGGCCACGAGCTGGACGTTGTAGCGCGTGCCGTCGTTGAGTCCCTCGTCGCGGACCGCATCGAAGGTCACCGTGTAGGTCACGCCGGCCTGGAGGTCATCGAGGACGTCTTCGGCGGTGGAGAGACCCGAGTTCGTGTAGCGGAAGGCGTATCCCTGGTGATTGGGGTCGGGCGCGGTGAAGTCGCCCCCGTCCTTGTTGACCAGTCCGTGGCGGGTGCTGTTGAACCCCTGCCGGGCGCCGATCCATCCGACCACCGGCCGCAGTCCGGGTGTGGACTGAACGTAGCCGCTGACCACCGGGAACTCGAAGTCCTCGGTGAAGATGACTTCAGCGGGAGCCGCGGCGGCAGTGAGGAGGAGGCCGAGGATGGCGGAGGCGGTGGAACAGGTTTTCATGGAGGTCACAAGGGTCGGTGCCGACCGTTGCCCTTATAGGATCCGTGCGGTGGGAGGCAACCGGATTCCGGCCGGGTGGCCGCCACGATCGGGTGGGCGCATGCCGCTCCGGACCGGCACAACGAACGAACCGTGGTGCCGGACGACCTCGGGGAGCGGCCGGGATCCGGGCCTGGCCCGATTGGAGCGGGAGATATCGGCGGAGGAGGGGCCGGCCCGAAGGGCACGCGATGCAGGAGGTGGATCGCCGCGGAACGGATTTCGGCAGGCGGGGCGCCCGCCCTACAAATTCCCGCGGCGTTCCGGCAAGGCTCCGGTGGTAGCGCCTGGCAGGCGGGGCGCACATGATGGAAAACCGCGCGTGGCCTGTTCCGTAGGAAAAGGAGATTGCGGGCATTCCGTGATTCCGATCGAGGCGCGCCCTGCCCAGAGTGCGGCCACCCCTTCGGCCAGGCCTCCCGAAGCGAACCACGATGCCACGACACCCGAATACGCTCTTCTTGTCCGCCGCCTGCCTCGCGGCCCTGCTGGCCTCCGGTCCGTTGTGCATCGCCGGGGAGCTGCAATGCGCCCCCGTCTTTGGCGATCATGCGGTGTTCCAGCAGGCCATCGCCGTTCCGGTCTGGGGCCGGGCCCGCCCGGGCGCCAGGGTGACGGTGCAGTTCGCCGGGCAATCCAAATCGACCGTCGCCGGCAACGACGGCCGTTGGAAGGTGGCGCTCGACCCGATGGCGGCGGACGCGCTCGATTCGCTGCGCGAGGCGCCGAAGGGGCGGACCCTGGCGGTCGCCTCGGAGCTCGACGGCGAAGAGGCGCGCCGGACCTTCTCCGGCATTCTCGTCGGCGAGGTGTGGCTGTGCTCCGGCCAGTCGAACATGGCCGCCAAGGTGCGGCACAACCACGCCAACCAGGACCCGAAGGACAACCTCCTCGAGTCCAACTTCCCCGCGATCCGGCACATCTCGGCTCCGGACGGCTGGCGAATGGCGGTCCCCGGGTCGGTGGGGGAATTCACGCGGGTCGGATTCTGTTTCGCCCGCAAGGTGCACCGTGAGTTGAAGGTGCCCGTCGGGCTGGTCAACGCCTGCCGGGGCGGCTCCCGGATCGAGTCGTGGATGCGCGTTCCCCCGGACGGTCTCCCCGGGGCGGAGGCCGGAAAGAAGAAGGTGACCTACGGCGGACTGTATCGCGAGCGACTGGCGCCCCTCGTCGGTTACGGCATGCGCGGGGCCCTGTGGTACCAGGGCGAAGCCAACGCGAGCGAAGGGCACACCTACTTCCTGAAAATGGAAGCGATGATCGCCGATTGGCGGAAGTCGTGGGGGCCGGGCGACCCTTCGACAGGCTCCGGCCGGGATTTCCCGTTCTACTTCGTGCAGCTCGCCGGGATCGGCCGCTCGCCGGACGACAACCCGGCGATGGGCGACGGGCGGGCCCGCATCCGCGAGGCGCAACGCCGGGCGCTGGGCATCACGAACACCGGCATGGCGGTGGCCATCGACATCGGCGGCGAGAAGGAGCACCCCGCCAACAAGGTGGAGGTCGGCGAACGCCTCGCGCATTGGGCGCTGCACCACGACTACGGCCGCAGCGAGATCGCGCCCAGCGGCCCGCTCTACACGCGGTGCCGGATCGAGGGCGCCACGATCCGCATCTTCTTCGACCATGCGCAGGGCCTGATGGTGGCCCGCAAGGAGAACTACGCCCCGCCCGTCCCCGCGCCGGATGCCGGGATCCCGTGGTTGTCGATTCAAGGCAGGGACGGCACCTGGCATTGGGCCGAGGGCCGGATCGATCCGGCGGCGGGTTCCGGGCTGGCGGCCGACACGCTGGTCGTCTCCGGCAAGGGGGTCGAGGATCCGGTGGCGGTCCGCTACGCTTACACCAATCGCCCCGTCGGCCCGCTGCTTTACAACAGCGGCGGCCTTCCGGCGTCGCCCTTCACGACGGAAGCCTCATACGAGAAACCATGACCCGGATCTTGGTCCCCGGTCCCGGCCGCGGTAGGACTGACCCTCTTCCGAAGAACATGATATGACGATCACGACGCGAATCACCAAGCTGTTGCTCCATGTCGTCCTGGCGGCGGGCTTCACCATTGCGCCGCCGCTCCGGGCGCAGGCCTCGGCCCCGAGGGTGAACAACGAGAAGCCCGAGAAGGCCACGGGACAGACCAAGCGGATCCACCCGCACGCCCTCAAGCTCATCCTGCAGGGCAAGACGGCCGAGGCGATCGCTTATCTCGAGGCTTCCGCGGCGGCGAAGGTCAATCCCGATCACACCAGGCTGCTGCTGGATATCGCCCGGGGCAGGCCGGACGCGTGGAAGTTCGACGCCGGGACGTGGCCGTGGAAGCGGACCTTGCCGGACACCTCGCTGAAGAAGGGCGCCCCGGCGGACCGCTTCACGATCGCGTTCGGCGGCGGGGCCGGGTACGTGGTGGAGAACGAGCGCATGTGGGACACGATCCGGGCCATCGATCCCCGCGCCCTGCTGTTGCTGGGCGACAACGTCTACATCGACGATCCGGAGACCCCCGCGATGCAGCGCTTCCACTACTACCGCCGCCAGAGCCAGCCGGAGTGGGGCCAACTCGCGCGGCGGGTGCCGATCTACGCGATCTGGGACGACCACGACTTCACGACGAACGACGGCTGGGGCGGCCCGGAGATCGACAAGCCCGCCTGGAAGCGCGAGGTGTGGAAGATCTTCAGGGAGAACTGGGACAACCCGTCCTACGGCGGCGGCGAGGCCCATCCGGGCTGCTGGTTCGACTTCACTATCGGCAAGGTCCACTTCATCATGCTCGACGGCCGGTATTATCGCGAGTCGCCGAAGGGGGACGACCCGTCGATGCTCGGCCCCGTGCAGATGGAGTGGCTCCGGAAGGCCCTCCGGCAGCCCGCCACCTTCACCGTCATCTGCTCGAACGTCCCGATGGCGCCGAAGGTGAAGCCGGGATCGAAGGACACCTGGGACGGCTACGACGGCGAGCGCCGGCGCCTCTACCAGTTCATCGCCGACGAGAAGATCCCCGGCGTCATCGTCCTCTCGGCCGACCGGCACCGCTCCGATGCCTACCGGATCGACACGAAGATTGACGGGATGTACCCGCTCTACGAGTTCAGCTCGTCGCGACTCACGAACCAGCACGTCCACCGGATCATCAAGTCGTCGCTGTTCGGCTACAACGAGAAGCAGTCGTTCGGCCGGGTCGACTTCGACCTGCAGGCGGACGACCCGACGGTGAAGTACACCATCATCAACATCGACGGCGAAGCCGTCCACACGCTCGAGGTGAAGCGGAGCGAAATCGGGTTCGAGTAGACCGCTCCCGGGGCGCGGCCCCCCGGTGGTCAGTCCATGGCGCTCCGGTCGAACTCGGCCTCGAGGGCGCTCAGCGAGTAGAAGACCTCGCTGATGAAGTAGCTCAGGGCCACGACGAGGCTGAACAAGCTGGCCGCAAAGAGGGCCCACACGATCAGTTTCGCGTCAATCTGGAGGAAAACGGAGGTGAAGAGGACGAGCACGAGGGACGCCGCCGAGACGATCGCCACCACGATGAACAGGATCGAGAGGCGGATCCAGCGGGCCCGCCGCATCAGGATCATCACCTGCAGGTCGCTGTGGAGGTTCTCGTCACGCAGCAGGAGACGGGCCCGGTCGATCGCGCGCCCGAGCCGGTTCGTGAGGCTGAGCAGAAGCAGCCCGTAGGCCGAGATGAGAATCACCGGGCAGATCGCCAGTTGCAGGGCCTCGAAGACCGAAGTGGGGGACATCATGCGACGGGCTCTTCATAGAAGGGGCCTTCCCGCGCCACAAGGAAAGATCAGGGGCCGCCGGTGGCGGAGAACGGGGCGGCGTCACTCCACCTGCTCCGAGGCGAGATCAAGGACGTCCCCGATGCACACCTTCGATTCGAGCGGATGCCGGAGGCGCTGGCGGCGCGCGATGGTGTATTCGTTGCGCCGTCCGCGCTTGCGGACCCGCAGGTAGCCGTCCCCGGCGAGATCCGAGAGGATGCGTTGCACCGCCCGCTCGGTGATCCCCACCTCCAGCGCGATGTCCCGGATCCGGGCCGCGGGATTGCGGTCGAGGACCACCATCACGTGGGTGTGATTGGTCAAAAAGGTCCATTTCGAGTCAGGCGATCCCTTCATACGACATTTTTTTCAGGTTTTTGTTTGCCTCAATTATTATTCGTGTATATTGAGGCGTCCCTCGGAGCAATCAAGAGAAAAGAGACCCCGGGGGCAGTGAAAAAATGAAGCAATTGGACCTGAGAAAGCATGTCATCGCGCTGGCGGCGCTTCCGGAGACGGACTCGCCGGTGATTAGCGCGTATTTTGACCTGGACGGGCCCCGCCACGAGCGCCAGGCGGAGCTGAAGGCATGGGCGGCGCTGGCGCGGCACAGTTTCCGGGGCGATCAGCTGCGGGATTTTGACGATGCGCTGGCGGAGGTGATGACGGCGCTGGACGGCGCCGGCCCGGGGCGGAGCCTGGCGGTCTTTTGCCGCTGGGGCGACTACCCGATGGTCCTGCCGCTGCCGCTCGCGGCCCCGGTCGAGACGCAGTTTCACGCCGGGAGCCTGCCGGTGATCTTCCCGCTGGTGGAGCTGAAGGACCGCTTCCACCGCTTCGTGCTGGTGGTGACGACATCCGAATCGGCCCGCATCTTCGAGATCAACCTCGGGGAGGTCTCCGAGGCCCTGCTCGCGGAGCGTCCCGGCCTGCGGGAGCGCCTCGGGCGCGAGTGGACCCGGGAGCATTACCAGAACCACCGCCGGGACCGCGACGAGAAGTTCGTGAAGGAGAAGGTGGCGGTCATCGAGCGCCTCATGGCGAAGCGCGGCCACAACGCCCTCATCCTCGCCGGTGAGCCGCGCTTCGTGAACCGCCTGCGCGACCAGCTTCCGAAGCACCTCGCGGCCCGGGTGGCCGGGGAGCTGCGGACCGGAGTGCATGCCGGCAC
The DNA here is from genome assembly GCA_013001695.1 of Akkermansiaceae bacterium. GTDB lineage: Bacteria > Verrucomicrobiota > Verrucomicrobiia > Verrucomicrobiales > Akkermansiaceae > Roseibacillus_B. The sequence continues at coordinate 49,099 of JABDMC010000311.1, read as the reverse complement.
CATCCCGGAGGTCGTCGAGGAGTCCATCGCGGTCTTCCTCGGCGAGGAGCACCGGGAGAGTCATGACGCGGTGCGCCGCCTCGACTCCGCGGTGCGCTCCGGCGGGCTCGCGGTGGTCGGCTTCGAGGCGACGCTGCGCGCCATCGAGGCCCACCAGGCGGACCAGTTGATCCTTTCGACGGATCTCCCCGCCCCGGAGCGCGAGCGCCTGGTGCGGCTCGCCGCCCAGCAGGACCTGCCGATCGAGACGGTGCGGGACAGCAGTTTGCTGGAGCGCAACGGCGGCGCAGGCTGCCTGCTGCGCTACCTGCCCGCCAAGCCCGCCGCGGTCTTGCCGCTGGCTGGCTGAGTGTCCCGAAGTCCTGACCATGAACAGCACGCTCCTCAGCCCTCCCCCGTCCCCGTCGAGTGGGCGGCGCCTGCCTGACGCGGGCGCCGCCTTGCGCCGCTTCCTCCGCCTGGAAGCGGCCGGCGGGATCCTCCTCATCGTGGCCACCGTGGCCGCGATGATCCTCGCCAACACCCCGGCGCGGGGGCTCTACGACGCGCTGCTGGAGATCCCGTTGCAGTTCCGCGCCGGGGCCCTGAACCTCGAAAAGCCGCTCCTCCTGTGGATCAACGACGGCCTCATGGCGGTCTTCTTCTTTCTCATCGGGCTGGAGTTGAAGCGGGAGTTGCTGGAGGGCGAGCTGTCCCGGCCGGAGCGGCTCGTGCTCCCGGGCCTCGGGGCGATCGGCGGGATGGCGGTGCCCGCCGGGATCTATGCCGCCATGAACTGGGGCGACCCGGTGGCCATGCAGGGGTGGGCCATCCCGGCCGCCACCGACATCGCCTTCGCCCTCGGGATTCTCTCCCTCCTCGGGTCGCGCGTGCCCATCTCGCTGAAGGTCTTCCTCGTCTCGCTGGCCATCATGGATGACATCGGGGCGATCCTCATCATCGCCATCTTCTACACGGCGCAGGTTTCCCTGGCCTCCCTGGTGGTGGCGGCGGCCGCCCTCGTGGTGCTCTTCGTGCTGAACCGCCGCGGAGTCTCGAGCCTGCCCGCCTACCTGCTCACCGGCTTTGTTCTGTGGGTTGCGGTCCTGAAGTCCGGCGTTCATGCCACCCTCGCGGGGGTGACCCTCGCCTTCTTCATCCCGCTGCGCCCGTCCCTTCCGGGGGGACCATCGATGTTGAAGTCCCTCGAGCACCGCCTGCACGGCACGGTGGCCTTCGTCATCCTGCCGGTCTTCGCCCTCGCCAACGCCGGGGTGCCGCTGCAAGGCTTCTCGCCGGAGTCCATCCTCAGCCCCGTCCCGCTCGGCATCATCCTCGGGCTTGTGGCCGGCAAGTTCATCGGCGTCTTCCTCATGGCCTCCCTTGGCGTGGCGTTCGGCTGGACCGGCCTTCCCCCCGGCATGAACTGGCGCGCCCTCGCCGGGGTTTCCCTCCTCTGCGGGGTCGGATTCACCATGAGCCTCTTCATCGGCTCGCTCGCCTTCGAAGGCGGCGGCCTCGCCTACGATGGCAGCGAACGCCTCGGCATCCTCATCGGGTCGAGCCTCGCGGGGACCATGGGCTTCCTCATCCTCGCCTGGGCCCTGCCTTCACGGGCCTCCGCGGCCGGCGAGGATGAACCGCCGGAAGCGAACACGTGACTGTTCGCCGAGGGAAGGGCTGCGGGAGACGATTGTTGAACACTCCTCGTTCTCCGCCCTTCTTCCCCACGATCCCCTATCCTTGCACCGGCTATCGCCCACCTCCTCCCCGGCCCCCCGCCACACCAAACGGGGGACCGGTCTGTCGCTACTCCTCCAGAAAGCTCTCCAGCATCCAGATCGTCTTCTCGTGCACCTGGATGCGCGCAATCACGAGATCCTCGCTTTCGTTGTCATCCGCCTCGCCGGCGAGGTCACGGGCCCTGGTCAGATTGGCGACGGTGTGGCGGTGAACGGCGGCGAGATGGCGCACCATCTCTTTCGCACCGGCATCTTCATTCAGCTCGGTCATTCCGGCCATGGCGGCAAGGTTTCCGAGGCCCCCGGGCGCCAGGGCCCCGAGGGCTCGAACCCGCTCCGCGATCTCGTCGACGGCCTCAAACAACTCGGTGTATTGTTGCTCAAAGGCCTCGTGGAGCGCGAAAAATCCGGGACCTCTCACGTTCCAGTGGCACAGATGGGTCTGACCCATCAGGGCGTAGGTATCTGCCACCACCTGTCGGAGGGCGGTTACAACCTGCTCGCTCCCGGCATTTTCCGGGACTTCTGTTTTCTCGCTTTTCTTGGTTATTGTCTGGTTCATTCTATTGAGTGGGTAGATTTGCTCGATTGCTCGTCCTGGCCGCCCTGTCCGACCGGCCGCGGGTCAAACCGCGTCCGCGACGAACAATTGACCGTCGACCTCTTGCCGCACGACTTTCTTTTCGAGGAGGTGGCTGACTGCCTCGAGGCAGTCCTGACGGGACACTCCGGTCATGGCAGAGAGACGCTCCGGAGATGGCACCTGGCCGCCCGGGCGAAGAGTCCCTGAGCTGACCAGCCTGCGGATGCGCCCCGCGACCATCGCGGACGGCTTCGCCACCGAAACTCGCGGGACCGCGAACATCGGGCTGCGCTTGAGAAATCCCCTTCTCCCGGGAAACAGGTTTAAGGTGTAGTTCATGTTCAGGATTGGTAGGTTTGCGGTGAGAATTGCGGGCGGAAGACGCGGGCCCGTTCCGCTTTCTTCGGTTGGCGTCGCGTGGGGGCCAGTCTCCGGGCCCGCTTGAACTGTCCGGCCCTCGCTTGCCTGCAGAGGGCGATCAGAAGCACGATGGGTCCGGAAACCCCAAGAAAGATAATGCTGCTCATCGCTCCATCCTCGGTTCGCGCTCCGGGCGGGGCGCCGTCTGCGCGGCCACCCCGGCTTGCTGTCGCACCTCTTCATAGGGCTTCTCGACAATGGCGCTGAGAAGCTGCAGGTAACTTTCCTGTTCCGAACGCTTGGGCCGCATGCGCTCTCGCGTCTGGGGCCTCAGGAGCAGGCGGGTGGTCTGTGGGAGTCGGTTGATCATGTTCATTGGTTGGTCTTTGTTGCGGTCTAGTTTACATCATCTGGGGGATTTCCTAGCAAATTCCGCAACAAAACCCAAACAATCGGCATTTTGTTTATTTTTTGTTTACTTTTGCGCGACTCGCACTAGGCTCCCAGCATGTCGGCAAGATCTCGGGAACGCTTTGGAATCGGGGCGGTGGTGCGCCGCACGGGGCTGAGCGCCCCGAACATCAGGGTCTGGGAGAAGCGCTACGGGGCGGTGGTCCCGCAGCGCACCGAGACGAATCGGCGTCGTTACAGCGCGGAGGACGTCGAGCGGCTCGTGTTGATGAAGCGGCTCACCGCTCGCGGTCATGCCATCAGCAACATCGCGACTCTCTCGCGCAAGCAACTCGAGGCGCGTCTCGCCAAGGAAAGCGCGGCCGAGCCGCCGGAGCGCATCCGCACCACCGCGGAACATCGCCTCCTCGCGGCCGGAGCCGGGACCGCTTCACTGGCGGGCGAGAACAGCATCTTCGATGCGGCGTCCGTGGTCCGCTACGACGATCTTGATGCCGCTCTTGCGGACCCCGAGCCGCCATCGGTCGATCTCGTCGTCATCGAGACCGACACGCTCTTCCCCGAAACCATCCCGGCCGTGCGTGAGCTGGTGAAGCGTGCCGGGACGGTCCGCAGCATCCTGATCTACCGGTTCACGACAACCAAGACCGCCACCGCCCTGGCGCGCGCCATCGAGGGATTGACGCTCCTGCGGGCGCCGGTGAGCGACCGGCAGTTGCAACGGGAGTGCCTTGTGCAGTTGAGCGCGCCCGAACCCGGCGAGCCGGCGCTCCCGATGGACGAGTCCGCGCCGATCCCGGAACGGCTCTACGCGCGGGACCAGCTGGGGCGGCTGTCGCGGATTTCGACCACCGTGGAGTGCGAGTGTCCCCAGCATCTCGCCGGCCTCCTCCAGGGGCTCTGCGCCTTCGAGAAGTACAGCCGCGAGTGCGAGGACCGCAATCCGCAGGACGCCCGCCTCCATGCCTTCCTGCACCGCACCACCGCCGGCGTGCGGCGCACCATGGAGGAAGCCCTCCAGCACGTCGTGATCGCGGAGGGAATCGAGCTGGATTGACGGCCCGGACGGGGCTCGCCCCGAAGAGGACCGCGGCGCTTGGGCGTGCGCATCCCGAGGCGGACTGATGCCCGCCCCCGTGCCACCATGCAGGATGCGTTCTCCCGCGGGTGTCAGGGCAGGAGACGCACGTGCAGGCGGTAGAATCGTTTCGTCTCCCCGGCGAGGGGGTTGGTGACCGTCACCGTCACAAGCCCGTCGCCGGCCGGGGTCACCACCGGCGGAACGGATCCCGACCACGGGCCGTTGCCGGTCCGGCTCGCCAGCACGCTCCAGCTGTCGTCCCCGAGCGTGACGGAGGTTTCGAGTTCCACCACCACGTCCTGCCCGGCGGGTGATGCCACCACGAACGACAGTTCGTCCTCGGCGCCGAGGTGAACGTATTCCAGCACCCCGCCCGTGAAGTCGGGCACGTTCGGGTTGCCCGCCCGCAGGTACTCGAAGATGTTCGCGAGGCCGTCGCCCTCCTCGTCCCCGCCGGGCGGGGTGGTGAGTCCGTAGATGGCCTCGAACCCCGGGTAGGTCTCGGGAGTGAGCCCCACCCGCAGTTCACCGGTGGTGTTGACGTCCGCCGAATGCCAGAAGAGCCCTGCCGGGAGGGCCGGGAGGCGCAGCGCCAGGAATTCTCCCCCCACCGATGCGGCGTCCCAGGCGTCGAAGACATCCCCCGCGGACGGCACGAAGCCGTCGATGAAGGTGACCTCCAGGGTGCCGCCCAACTCGAGGTGCCCCGCGACCGTCATGCGGTCGTAGCCGCTGCCGGGGTCGGTCCCCCCGATCTCGATCTCGAGCGCCGCCAGCGGCCCGTAACTCACGTCCCCCCCGAAGGCCATGGTCCCGGCGCTGAACCCCGGCCGGGCGTCGCCCTCGATGAAGACGTGCCCGCCGCCGAGAACCCCGTTGCCCGAGAGTGCCCCGAAGAAGGCCGCGGTGCTCTGCAACCCGCCCGCGGCGCTCACGTTGATGTTGGCGCCGTTGCTGACGTCGTCCCAGAAGAGCGCGCTGCCGCCCGCCGACACGAGGATGATTCCGCTCCCCTCGTTGCTGATCTCGCCGCGCACCTCACTGAGGCCTCCGCCGAAGGCCACCGCTCCCTCGTTCGTCAGGCCCGCCGGCATGCGCAGGATGGCGTCGTTGCCGGATATCAATCCGCTGCCCGCCACGTTGGTCACCGCTCCGGAGATCTCCACCTCCGCGGTGAGCGGCGCCCGGCCCGACGCCTCGATGCTTCCCGCGTTGTCCACCGCTCCGCTTTGCAGCGTGAGGCGCTCGCCCTCCCCGGCCCGGAGCTCCGCCCCCGCCGGGATCGTGACCGGCGCGGAACCGGTGGTGACGGTGCCGTCGCCGCGCAGCACCCCGCCGGGCAGCATCTCCAGCCCGAAGGTGAGGGAGAGGCTCGCGTCGTCGTTCAACTGCAGCACCGAGAGGCCGGACCCCCCGCCGAGGCGGAGGGAGACCGCCTCCGCAGGAACCGGACCGCCGTCGAGTTGCGCCACCGCCGGGATCGCGATGGTGGCCCCCGTCGCGGCGTCCGGAACGAGACCGCCGGACCAGTTTCCCGTGGCGGACCAATCTCCCCCGCTGCTCTGCCAGACGGCCTGCGCCTTCCACGCGTAGAGTTCATCGACCGCGGCGCTGTCCTGGTTGGCGCGGAAAATCACCCGGCTGCCCACCGCGGCGGTGGCGATCCCCGGCAGCACATTGCCTCCCGCCGGCACGGGATCGTTCAGCTTCTGCGGAGCCCCGCCCGCGATGGGCACCCGATACAATTCGATGACGTCGTTGGTATCCTGGTCGGCGCGGTAGACGACGTGCGTGCTCGCGCTGGTGATCACGTAGTCGGATTCCACGTCGCCCCCCGCCGGGAGAACCGCATTGAGCCTCACCGCGGTGCCGCCCCCGATCGCGACGCTGTAGAGCTCCAACTGCCCGGGAGTGTCCTGGTCCCCGAGGAAAACGACGCGGCTGCTGTCGGGGCTGATCTTGTAGCCCGGGGCGAAACCGTTTCCAGCCGGAAACGGCGGATTGAGCTGCACCACGCTGCCGCCCCCGATCGCCACGCTGAACAGTTCCAGCGTCCCACCCGGCGAATCGGTGGCGAGGAATACCACCCGGCTGCCGTCGGGGCTGATCCTGGCGCTGTCCACCAATTCGCCGCTGACGCCGGGATCGTTCAACTTGACCGGGCTGCCGCCCCCGATCGGCACGCTGTAGAGTTCATTGTTTCCGTCGGTCTCCTGGTCGGCGATGTAGACCACGGTTTCGCCGTCCGGGCTGATCAGGAAGGAAGACACGTCGCCGCCGGCCACCAGCGCGGGGTTGAGCTTGGCGCGCGTCTCGGCGCCGGGTGTCACGCTGTAGAGTTCGACGAGGGCGTTGCTCTCCTGGTCGGCGCGATAGACGACACGGGAACCGTCGGGACTGACTTGGAAGTCGGGTTCGACGTCACCCCCGGCGACGAGGGCGCCGTTCAGCTTCAGGGATGGCCCTCCCGCCACCGGCACGCTGTAGAGTTCGTCCACGCCGTTGGTGTTCTGGTCGGCGCGGTAAACCACCCGGCTGCTGTCCGGCGTGACGGCGATTTCCGGCAGGACGTCCCCGCCGAGAACGAGGGGCGGGTTCAACTTCACGGCCGCCCCTCCCGCACTGGGGACGCTGTAGAGTTCGTACTCGCCGTTCGTCTCCTCGTCGGCGCGATAGATCACCCGGCCGCCGTCCGGGGTGAACGTGAATTCCGGCTGGACCTCCCCGCTGGATACGAGCGGCCCGTTCAATTTCACCACCGCGCCCCCGGTCAGGGGGACGCTGTAGAGCTCGCCCACCCCGCCCGTATCCTGGTCGGCCAAATACACCACCCGGCTGTTGTCCGGGCTGATCGCGAAATTCGGGTCCACGTCACCGTCGCCGGCGAGGATCCCGTTGAGCTTCACCGGCGTCCCGCCCGCCAGCGGGACGCTGAAGAGTTCAACCACCTCGTGGAAATCCTGGTCGGCGAGATAGACCGCGTGGCTCTCGTCCGGCGAAACCAGAACGGTCTCCACGTCCCCACCGATGGCCGTCGAGTTGCTGGCCCTCACCGCGGTGCCTCCGTCGATCGGAACGCTGAAGACCTCCCTCACGCCCTCGGTCTCCCCGTCGCCGGTATACGTCACGGTGGCCCCGTCCGGCGTGATGAGCGGCCGTGTGAGGTCGCCGCCGGGAGGAACCGGCGGGTTGAGCTTCACGATCGTCCCGCCCACCAGCGGGCGGCTGTAGACCTCGTAGTTCTCCCGGGCGTCCTGCTGCGCACTGTAGACGATGCGGCTGCTGTCCGCCGAAATGGCGAATTGGTTCGCCACGCTCACGAATCCGCCCGCAGCCAGCGGGCCGTTCAGCTTCACCGGCGTCCCGCCCGCCAGCGGCACGCGGTACAACTCCACCGCCAGGGGATCGTCCTGGTCTGCAAGGTACACCACGTAACTGCTGTCCGGCGTGATCTGGAAGTCTCTCGATACCTCACCGCCTGCCGACAGGGTGCCATTCAGTTTGACGTCCGTCCCCCCGGCGATCGGCACGCTGTACAGTTCGTCCGTGAACCGGTTGTCCTGGTTGGCCAGGTAGACGACCCGGCTGCTGTCCGGGCTGATCTGGATGAAACTGCTCACATTGCCGCCGGTCACCAGCGACCCGTTGAGCTTCACCGCCGCCCCCCCGGCGATCGGCACGCTGTACAGTTCCACCCGGCCGCTCACCTCCGCGTTCGCAAGATACACCACCCACAGGCTGTCCGGGCTGATCAGCGCCCCCGTCCGAACGTCCCCGTTGCCAATCAGCGGACCGCTGATCTTGACCGCGCCGCCTCCGAGAATCGGCGCGCTGTAATACTCGAACTTGCCGTTCGTGTCCTGGTCGGCGCGGTAGATGACCCGCGTCCCGTCGGGACTGATCACGGTGCCGAAGTCCACGTTCCCGCCCGCCACCATCGGCCCGCTCAGCTTCACCGAGGCTCCGCCCGTGCTCGGGACGCTGTAGAGCTCGGTGGCGGAGGTATCCTGCCGGGCCCGGTACACCACGCGGCTCCCATCCGGGCTGATCCGGAACCCCTGCGACGCCGTGCTTCCGAAGGCGCCCACGGGATTGATCTGCGTGCTGGATCCGCCGCCGATGGGGACGCTGTAGAGTGCCACCGTGTTCGCCGGGGCCTGCCGGACGAGATAGATGACCCGGCTGCTGTCCGGGGTGATCTCATACTCGAGCGGAAAGCTCCCCCCGAGCGGGATGTCCCCGGTGAGCTCCACCACCGGCCCCCCGGTCACCGGCACGCTGAAGAGCGCCAGGGTGTTGTTGGCGCGGACCGTGGCCCGGAAGACGACCCAGTTCCCATCGGGGCTGATCTTCGGCTGGGTCTGCATGATCCAGAACTCGTTGGGCGGCTGGCTCAGCTTGACGGCGGTGCCGCCTGCGACCGGGGCGCTGAACAGCTCGAAGAGGCCATCCGCGCCGTGATCGGCGATATACACCACGTGGCTTCCGTCCGGAGTCTGCTGGTACTCCTGGATGCGCCCGCCCACCGGCATCGGGCCGCTGAGCTTGCACGGGTTGGTTGTTTGCCCCGGGGCGCGGGCGGCGGCGAGGAGGAGTGAGATCGAGAGAACGGCGGAGATGGTGCGTTGGTGCATGGTGTGCGGTGGTTGTTCCGTCCGGAATCCCCATCCTCGTGGCCACGGCCTCGGCGGAGACCCGGAATCCTTCATACTTCAGGGCATCTCGCGCGGGGAGACAATATCTTTCTGATCGGCCCTCGGAAGGTCGTCGGTCCCCATCTGTTCGTTCGAGTGTCCCCCGCATCCCGCCGACCTGCGTGTTTTCCCGCACCGCGCCACCCCCGGCGCGGGCCGGGGGGTTCAGAATGCATGGATGACGCGCCCCGCGGGGTCGCAAGCTGCACCGGCATCACGGAGTGCAATCGGCAACCTTGACTCCGCAGCCCCCTGACAGGTGGCGCGGGCGGCCGCCGTCGCCCGCTGGCACGCCGGGTGCGCTCTTCATGGGGCAAAGCCCGGCCGGGTTCCCGGCTGCTTCTCCAACCAAACCAACCGAGAACAATGCGACAGACGAAATCAGCAAGAGCACGAACAGCGGCCGCGGCGGCCGTCGCCTCCGCGATCCTCGCGACCGGCGCGGCCCACGCCGACAAGGACTGGTGGGACTCCACCCGCTATTATGAGGAAGACGGCTGGCTCGACATCACGGAGTGGTTCGACGGAAATGACTACAACCCGACCGACGAATCCGCATTCCGCTGGGACGACGAGACCTACGACCGATCCGAAGACACCGGCAGCGACATCGACAGCGACTGGCCCTACCCCTACGCCTCCGACTTCGAGCCCGAGCGGATCGGCAGCCTCTACAACGACGAGACCGCGGAGCGGATCCGGGAGCGCCGCGAGGACATGCGGGAAGACCGCGGGGAAACGCGCGCCAAGCTTGAACGCAAGGCCCGCAAGGAGAACCGCCGCGGCACGACCGCAAAAACCGGCGGCGAGGCGGACCGCCAGTACGGCTACGACACCCGCTACGGCGGCGACAACTGGTTCTACGACTACTGGGACGACGGCTACGCGTTCTACGGCGACTGGGACCAGGATGGCACCTACAACTTCTCCTACTCGTGGTTCGACCATGACGGGGACGGCGACTACGACGCATACTACGCGTTCTACGACGAGGACGACGACGGGATCTACGATCACATCGACACCGCGACGTTCGACGGGGGCGTCATCCGGAACGGAAGGACCTTCGCCGCGGACCGGACCGGGGATGCGCGCGAGCGGCGGGTCGCCGGCCAGGTCGTCGACACGAAGCGCGTCGCGGTGCGCGACACGAAACACCTCGTGGCGATGGTCAGGAAGGACGACGGGGACACCTGCCTCGTGGACCTCGGCCCGTCCGGCCGGATCGGGCGGCTTGATGTCTCGGAGAACTCCCGCCTCGAAGTTCGCGGCCCGTTCGTGACCGTGGGTGACAAGCAGCTCCTCGTGGCCCAGCGGGCCACGGTGGACGGGAAATCGACGGCAATCGAGCGTGAGCGGCAGACGGTGCAGGGGGAAGTGGCCGGCACCCGCACCGTGACCCGCACCGGGCGCCCGCACCTCGTGGCCATCGTGGCGACCGGGAAGGACAAGAAGATCCTCGCCGACCTCGGGCCCGCCAAGGAAATCGATGCCGAGTTGGAGACCGGCGACCGCATCGAAGTGTGCGGCGCGCCGGTGAAGGTCGGCGACCGCCGCGTCATCATGGCCTGCGAACTGCGCCACGACGGCCGGAAGGTGCACATCAACCGGGCCGAGCGGACGAAGGAAGCCAGGGCCGGCAAGAATGACCGCAGCATCGCCGGCACGGTGCTTCGCCGCGAGAAGATGTCAGTGCGCGGAAGCGAGCGCCTCACCGTCACGGTGGAGGACCGCAACGACCGGCAACTGCTGGTCGACCTCGGTCCGGTGAGCGAGCGCCGGTTTCCCGTCCGGCAGGGCGACCGCATCAAGGCCAGCGGTCCGCTGGTCAAGACCGGGAGCGGGAAGCCGGTGATGCTGGCGCGCACCGTGGCGCTCGGCGGCCGTCCCGCGGCGGACGGGGATTCCGGGATCCGTCGCGGCGATCGCGGGAAACATGAAGTGACCGGCGACGTCGTGTCGACCCGCACCATCGACGTGCGGGACCAGCAGCGACAGCTTGCCCGTCTCGAGACCGCGGAGGGGCGCACCATCACGGTCGATCTGGGCCCGCCGCGGAGCCTGGACTCGCGCCTCCGCGCCGGGGACGAACTGACGGTGCGCGGCGTGGCCGTGAAGTCCGGAAGCGAGGTGGTCCTCATGGCGGAGGAAGCCGAGCACAACGGCGGGGACCCCGTCGTGATCCGCGAGGGGAAGTCCCCCCGGGAACCGGCCACCCGTTAAGCCCCCCGGACCGCCGTCCGGCCCGCCCCCCCGGGCCGGCGGCGTCGATGGGTTCGCGCTCCTGAACAATCCGGCAGGACGGACCGCCGCCAGTTGCGAAGTTTCCCGCAAATTCGGGGTGGAAATTGTCCGGGTGCGGCTGGAGGGTGTCAGGGACCGGTCCCCCCTGAATCGATGACGAAAGGATGGACCCATGAAAAACGACCCGCGCCTGATCGTCGCCGCGATGTTCCTCCCGGGACTCACCGCGACCGCCCCTGCCGGCGACCAACTCTCCTGGAAAGAAGTCGAACTCGTCAGCGCCACGGGTGTCCCCGGTGATTCCGTCCACCAGTACGCCCTCCGGGGGGTCCTCGTGGTGGTGGAGGTCAAGGGGACCAAGGGGTTTTCCCTGAAGAAGGGCGGCTTCTTCTCGAAGACCTCCTCGCGGATCAAGCACGCCCTCTGGGTGGAGTCCTCCTGTTCCTACGACAGCCGGCAAAAACTCGCGGTCGAGCGCATCAAGTTCGAGGGCGACTTTCCGGGCTCGATGGTGAGCGAAGTCCGCTGCAACGACGACCCGTGGCTGAACCACAACGCCCTTGGAGTGGTCGTGAAGTGCGCCGTGAACGCGGACGGCGACCGCATGCTGCCGCTGGATTCCATCGTGCGCGCCACGCGGCTCCCGCTCACGGTCTACGGCGTCGACCCGGCCCGCGCCGCCGCCCTGTCACGGGAAGCGGCCGCCCGGCCGGGTCCGCCTCCGCCGCCTCCCCCCCCGCCGCCGCCGGCTGAGATCACGGCCGTGCTCGGTCAGCTCAAGCAGGCAAGCAGTCCGGCCACCTTCGGGCCCATCGTGCCCCGATTGCTCCGGCCGCTCGCGGCCGCCCCCACGATCGTCGAGGGGGAATCGCTGGCCGGCGCGGCGCGGGCCTCCGCGGGCCAGGCATCGCGGCAGGACATGAAGCCCTTCGGGACCGGCTGGAGCGGGAACACCCAGTTGTTTTGGAATGCGACCCAAGGCGCGGAACTCACCCTGCGGCTCGACCGGCCCCGGGCGGGAACGCACCGGATCGCGGCCTACTTCACCCGCGCCCCGGACTTCGGGGTGGTCCAGTTGCACCTCCGGCAGGGCGGGACGTTGACGCCGCTCGGCGGGCGCATTGACGGGTACGCGCCCGGCGTGACGCGCTCACCGCGCGTGGTGCTCGGCGTCGTGACCCTCGCCGCCGGTTCCAACGAGATCGTCGTCCGGGTCGCGGCAAAATCCCCGAAGTCCAGCGGCCACTATTTCGGGCTCGATTGCCTCGAGCTCGGCCCGGCCCCGGCGCTGCAATTGCATCCCGACGTGCGCCCGGGGTCGTCCCGCCTCCTCCCCGGGAAGCCCGAGGAAGCCCCCCGTCACCCGGGGACCCGTTGACGGCGGGCCGCGGCAGACCGGCGCAGACCGACCCTGCCTCTCCTGGTTCCCGGGCCGCCCGCCTGCGCGTGATTTTCCCGCGGGCGGGATATCGCGGGCCGACTTATCCGCAGCGGGGGGGATTTCCATCCCTCCGGGAGGCGGTCAGATTGCCCCTTGGGTGGGCGAATTTTGGCGAAGAGTGCGCATCAAGCATCGCGGTGGCCAAAATGTTTTTCACCGCCGCCCCATTTGGTCTTCGATGGCCCCAACCTGTTTCCTTCCTCCCCAATGCTCACGCTTCTCAACATTCTCGGCAGCCTTGGCGTCTTCCTCTACGGGATGAAGATCCTCAGCGAGGGGATTCAGAAGGTCGCCGGCCAGCGCATGCGCCACGTCATGGCCACCATGACGAAGAACCGGCTGTCCGGAGTCGGCACCGGATTCGGCATCACCTGCCTGCTGCAATCGTCCTCGGCGACCACCGTCATCGTGGTGTCCTTCGTGAACGCCGGCCTCCTGACCCTCTTCGAGTCGATCGGGGTCGTCATGGGCGCCAATCTCGGCACCACCGTCACGGCGTGGATCATCGCGGCGGTCGGGAAATTCAGCCTCTCCAAGGTCGCCATTCCCATCATCGGGCTCGGTCTGCCGCTCTTTTTCATCGGCAAGAACCGGATCAAGAACTTCGGGGAAGCGGCCATCGGTTTCGGCCTCCTGTTCTTCGGTCTCGGCCTTCTCAAGGAGGCCGTCCCCGATGTGAAGGGAATGCTGGCCAGCGATGACGTCGACATTGTCGCGCAAGCCGAGCAGTTCCTCGGAATGATCAAGGGCCTCAGCGGGCACGGCTACGCGTCCTACCTGATTTTCCTTGTCCTGGGGGTGCTCCTCACCCTCGTGGTGCAGTCCTCCTCGGCGGCGATGGCCATCACGGTGACCCTCGCCATCAACGGGTGGATCGGTTTCGAGGAATCCGCCTTCGTGGTGCTGGGGGAAAACATCGGGACCACCGTGACGGCATGGCTGGCGGCCCTCGGGGCGAATCATCACGCCAAGCGCGCGGCCCGCGCGCACTTCATGTTCAACATCCTCGGGGTGCTGTGGATGCTGGCGGCCTTTCCGCTCTTCGCGCAACTCGTCGAGTGGCTCTCGCTCCACCTTCCCGAATCGCTGCGCACCGAGAAGCACACCAGCGACATCGGCTTCAAGCTCGCGGTGTTCCACACCTCGTTCAACTTCGTCAACATCTGCCTCCTGATCGGGTTTGTCCCGCTCATCGCGCGGGTCGTCACGAGATGGGTGAAGGAGCCGCCCAGCGAGCCGGAACGCTACCGCCTCAAGTACTTCACGCAGAATCTCGTGCATACCGGGGAGCTGAACCTCCCGGAGGCCGAGAAGGCCACGGTCGAACTCGCCCGGCTGACCCAGCAGATGTTCGACGGGTTCGTGGAGGTCTTCAACAACCCGCACGAGGACCTGTCGGAGCGGGTTCTCGAACTGCGGGCCATGGAGGATGAGGCCGACGAGATGACCGAGGAGATCACCGAATACCTGGTGCGATGTTCGGCGGCCGAGATCGGCCAGCAGAATGCGACGGAAGTCTCGCAGATGATCCGGATCGTGGCCGAGTTGGAGACCATCACCGATGTGATCTACCGGCTGGTGAAGTTCGCGCAGCGCCGCTACCGCAAGGAACGGACCTTCTCGGCGGAGGCCGTCGAAGGCGTGCGGGAGTTCGCCGAACTGGTGGGCCGCTTCATCGCCCTCTACAACGAGCAGATGTTCCAGACGGTATCGATCGGCGCCTTGCGGGACGCCGAGGCCCTCGAAGATCGGATCGACGCCCGCCGCAAGCAGCTCAACCGCCAGTCAATGGAACGCATGGGCCAGCCGGAACCGGATCTCAAGACCGAGATCCTGAACATGGAGATCAACAACCACCTCGAGAAGATCGGGAACTTCGCCCTGAACGTCATGCAGGCCCTGCATCAACTGGCGGGCGCCGAGGAGCACCCGGAACGGATCGCCGCGGAGGTCGACAAGATGACCGGCGCGAAGCAACCCCCGTCCGACCGCGCCTGACGCGCCGCCGCGTTGCGTTTCTGCAGCCGCAATTCCCGTCGAGCCATGAACTCCAAAAGCCGAGATGCATCGAGCGACCCCCGCGAGCGGTTGCCCCGCGACTTCACGTCCGATCCGCCGGAAGACCGCGACGACCTCTCGAAGGCGGAGACGCTGCGGACCCTCTACCGGGACGGCGGCTACCCGTACGACAAACCGCTCCGCACCGGGGAGTATGAAAGGACCAAGGCCCTCCTCCAGGCGGAGCTCATGAAGGTGCAGGACTGGGTGAAGAGCGACGGGCGACGAATCGTCGCGCTCTTCGAGGGCCGCGACGCCGCCGGCAAGGGCGGCACCATCAAGCGCTTCATGGAGCACCTCAACCCCCGGCACGCCCGGGTGGTGGCCCTCGAGAAGCCGACCCGCCGCGAACAGGGGCAGTGGTACTTCCAGCGCTACATCCAGCATTTCCCGACTCGCGGCGAAATGATGTTCTTCGACCGGTCGTGGTACAACCGGACCGGGGTGGAGCGCGTCATGGGCTTCTGCAACAACGACGAGTACGAGGAGTTCCTCGAGCATTGCCCGCTGGTGGAGAAGATGCTCGTGGAAACCGGCATCATCTTCTTCAAGTACTGGTTTTCGGTGAGCCGCGTCGAGCAGGCGCGGAGGTTCCGGTCGCGCGAGCGCAACCCGCTGAAGCAGTGGAAGCTGAGCCCCATCGACCGGGCCGCCCTGGCCATGTGGAATGAATACACGGAGGCCAAGGAGGCGATGTTCCGGCACACCGACCTGCCGCACGCGCCGTGGATCGTGATCCGGTCCGACGACAAGAAGCGGGCCCGCATCAACTGTCTCCGGCATTTCCTCGCCTCCCTCGACTACCCCGGCAAGGACGAGGAGATCGTCCGCACCCCGGATCCGAAGATCGTCCTTCCGGCGGCGGAGTTCTACGAGAGCGGCACGGACCACTGATATGTCGCCGCTGGTCATCACGCTGGTGCTCCTCGCCGCGGGCTTCTACGTGGGGTGGAACATCGGGGCCAATGACGCCGCGAACTGCATTGGCACCATGGTGGGGGCGCAAATCATGCCGTTCCGGCGGGCCGCGCTGCTCATGGGCCTCTTTGTGATCCTCGGGGGCGTCCTGCAGGGACACCATGTCATGAAGACGGTGGGGAAGGGCATCGTGATCACTTCCGGCGAATCCTACCGGGACGCCCGGGGCGGGGAGCCGCCGCCGAAGCTCGCGGAGCGCTTCCCGGAGAAGCGTCTCCCGGATCTCGCGGTCTTCGTGGCCCTGCTCTCCGCCGGGCTGTTCGTCACGATGGCGACCTTCACCCGGATCCCGGTTTCCACCTCGCAGGCCATTGTGGGAGGGGTGGCCGGCGTCGGCGTCGGGATCGTCGGCTTCGACGGCGCATTCTTCAAGTTGGCGGTCCTCAAGAAGATCGTCGGCTGCTGGGTGCTCAGCCCGATCCTCAGCATGACCCTCGCGTTCGTCTTTTACCTGCTGCTCGGCTGGTTCTCGCGGAAGGTGAACACCCTGGCATGGACGAGGGTCCTCTCGGTCCTGGTGATCGTGGCGGCCTGTTACGTGTCGTATTCGCTGGGCGCCAACGACGTCGGGAATGCCATCGGCCCGCTCCTCAACAAGTATCCCGCCCACGGGGCGGGCCTCGCCCTCCTCGGGGGTGTCGCGATGGCCGTGGGGGCCCTCACCTTCGGGCGCCGCGTCACCGAGACGGTGGGAAAGAACATCACGCCCCTCGACCTGGGCGGGGCCTTCGCGGCGCAGGCCTCGGCGGCGTTCGGGGTGCATTTCTTCTCGATGCTCGGCATCCCCGTATCGACCTCCCAGGCGGTGGTCGGGGCGGTCATCGGGGTGGGCCTCACCAAGGGCCTGGCGGTCGTCAGCGGCCGCAACATCGCCCAGATTGTCGGCGGCTGGGTCCTCGCTCCCACCGGCGCAGCACTCTTCTCTTGTTTGACCTACAGGCTCATCCTCTGGATCATGAATGGAACCAACCCCTGACAAAAAAACACCCGATGAAGATATTCAAGAAAGAACAGGAGGTCGCAGAGCTCGCCCACGAGTACCTCGATGTCTCCGCAGATTGTGTGACGGAAGCCGAGCAGGCCGTGGCCGCCTACCTCGGCGGTGATCTTGCCGCGGCCCGCGACCTGCGCAACCGGGTCCGCAAGCTCGAGGCCAAGGCCGACGAACTCGAGCGCGCCATCGCCGACAAGCTGCACTCCGGCGCCTATCTTCCCCTCGTCCGGGGCGATATCTACACCTTGATCGAAATGTTTGACCGGGTCCCGAATGCCGCGGAGGCCTGCGCGACCTTTTTCCTGAGCGAGAAGCCGGCCATTCCGGAGGAATTCGCCCCGATATTTCGCAAACTCCTCGCCAACTCGTTCGGGGCCGTGAAGCCGCTCGGCGAGGCCGTGAAGACGTTCTTCAAGCCGAAGGGCAAGACCGAGGAAGTCCGGACCTTGACGGCGGACGTGAGCATCCAGGAGTCCCTTGCCGACGACATCGAGTGGGAACTCACCAATTCCATTTTCGACTCGTCGCTGGATCTCGCCTCGAAGCTGCATCTCCGCAAGGCGGTGGAGCGCATCGTGCACATTTCGGACCGCGCCGAGGACACCGGTGACCACCTCGGGCTCGTGGCCGTCAAGACGGTGGCGTGAATCCGCCGGCGGCACGCAAACCGCGAAGAATCCCGCGATCCGGGGCAGCGGGCGATAAGAACCCGCCGCCGGCGAGGTATACCTCCTCCATGCGCCCGGCCTGGCTTCTATCCGTCATTCTTGCGGGAGTGCACGCACTCGACGCGAAGCCCGAGACGCAGGACGGGAAGCCCATCGACCTGCCGTACGCGGATCCGGCGGGCGGGCGGGACCGGCACGACCACACGGCCGCCGCGGTCAATGAGTCGCGGATCTACGATTTCTACGAACGGCAGGCGGCGTGGTATCTCGACCACCCGCCGGAACCGGGGGAGGTGCTGCCGGCCTTCCCCGGCCTCGACGGCGGCCGCTGGGGGCACTCGGGGCGCTTCAGCCAGAACAGCCACCAGGACGATTCCTGGGCACAGATGGATGTCGGCGATGTCGTCGCATGCACCCTGCGCGGCGCGGGAAAGGTGGTTCCCAAGGCCCTGACCTTCCAGCTCGGCACGGACGAGGAGCCCGTGACCTTCGTGTTCAACCCCGGGACGCTCGCCTTCGAGAGCTACTGGCGGGGCCGGGTGCGGTTCGGGGACCGGCGGTGGGGAATCGTGGAGAACGTCTACGCCGGCGACGACGTGCAACCGCTGGACTTCACCGCGCGCCAGGGCGAGTTCCTCGGTTACTTCCTCGCGGGCGGGGCCCGGTTCATCCACTACCGCCTCGACGGCGGGGAAAGGATCGAGGAGGTCACCATGCGGGAGGACGGCGGGACGCCCGGCGTGCGGCGCCGGCCGGTGACGATGGAGGAGGTGCGCGCCGCCATCGACGGCGCGAAGCCGGAATGGACCTGGACCTTCACCGCCGCGGGCGAACGGGGTCCCGACGACCGGCCTTACACCATCGACACGATCCCGGTGCCCCTCGAGAACCCGTACCGGGCGCTCATGTTCCTCGCCGGCCACGACTTCTTTTCCGACGGGGACGCCGCGGTGAGCACCATCATGGGCGACGTCTGGATCGTGAAGGGGATCGATGCCGGGCTGCGGGAGGTCACCTGGCGCCGGTTCGCGGCCGGGTTGAACCAACCGCTCGGCCTCGTGATCGTCGATGACGTCGTGCACGTCCTGTGCAAGGACCGCATCCTGCGCCTCCACGACCTCAACGACGACGGGGAGGCCGACCATTTCGAGAATTTCTGCGATTATCCGACCTCGATCGGGGGCCACGATTACGCGACCGATCTGCAGCGCGATGCGGCGGGGAATTTCTATTTTTCCACGAAGCATATCGGCACGGTGAAGGTCCCGCCGGACGGGAAGTCATTCGAGACGCTGGCCACCGGAATCCGGAACCCGAACGGCATCGGGGTGCGCCGCGACGGGATGGTGGTCACCGCCCCGCAGGAGGGCACATGGACGCCGGCATCCATGATCCTGGAGTCGCGGGACGGGCGCTTCTTCGGCCTCGGCGCGAAGCGGGGCCGGACCATCGATCCCCCGTTGTGTTTTGTGCCGCGCGGGGTCGACAACTCGACCGGGGGGCTGGTCTTTGCGGACCACCGCTCCGGCTGGGGCCCGCTGGCGGGCCAACTGCTGGCCATGAGCTACGGCAACAGCACGCACTACGCCGTCCTGGTTGACGCAAGCACCGGCGTGAAGCAGGGCGCGGCGGTGCCGCTGCGGGGTGACTTTCTCGCCGCCCCGAACCGGGCCCGGTTCAGCCCGCACGACGGCCAGCTCTACGTGACCGGGTCGGAAGGCTGGGGTGACTACGCCATCGAGGAAGGCTGCTTCCAGCGCGTCCGCTACACCGCCAAGCCGGCCGACCTGCCGGTCGGCTTCAGGATCCACTCCAACGGCATCGCGGTCACCTTCAGCAGGCCGCTTGATCGCGCCGCCGCGGAACAGGTGTCCAACTGGTTTGCCCAGCAGTGGAACTACCAGTACGCGGGCCAGTACGGCTCGCCGGAGTTCTCGGTCCACAAGCCGGATACCATCGGCCACGACTCCGTCGCGATCGCCTCCGCGCGCGTCCTCGACGACGCCCGGACGGTGTTCGTGGAGATTCCGGACCTGATGCCGGTCATGCAGTTCCACCTCCACGGCCGGCTGGTGGCAAGCGACGGATCCCGTTTCGAGGTGAACCTGTTTCCGACGGTCAAGCGGCTCGGGCCGCGCTTCGACGGGGCCCCCGGTCTCGTTGCGGCCGTCCCGAACAAGCCGCGCGATCTGGTCCTGCGCATCCGCTGGCCGGAACCGAAGAAGCGGGACGAACCGAAGCTGCAGGGCGGGCGCGCCATCACGATGAAGGCCGTCACCGGGCTCCAGTTCGACCGGAAGGAGTTCACCGTGAAGGCCGGGGAACGGATCCGTCTTCTTTTCGAGAACACGGATGTCATTCCCCACAACCTCGTGATCGTCAAGCCGGGCACCGCCGAAGCGATCGGCAGGCTGGCGGACGGAATGCTCGCCGATCCCAACGCCATCGGGAAAGCCTACGTCCCCGATCATCCCGGCGTCGTCTTCCACACCGCGGTCATCAACGGTGGCGACAAGGATCTCGTCGTCTTCGACGCGCCCCGCCCACCCGGCCGCTACCCGTACATCTGCACATTTCCGGGCCACTGGATGATCATGCGGGGGGAGATGATCGTCGAGTAGGCGGCCCCCGCGCCGGAAAAGAATACTTCCCGCAGTGGGGAGCGATGCTATGGGTCCATGCGGGCGCCGGGGCCGAAGCGCCGCCGGCCACCCCTGAAATCATGGCGGACTGCTGTCATCATGAAACCACCCCGCCGGGTCCCGCCGAATCGCAGGCGCGCCCGGGACAGTGGACCTGCCCGATGCACCCGGAGGTCGCCGCGGACCAGCCCGGAGACTGCCCGAAATGCGGCATGCCTCTCGAGCCGGTTTCTCCCGGCGCGGACGACCCGCACGCCGCCGCCGAGATCCGCACCCTCACCCGCAAGTTCTGGACGGGGCTGGTCCTGACGATTCCGGTGTTCCTGCTCGCCATGGGCGGAATGATCCCCGGCTTGCAGCTGCACGATCTCGTTCCCAAGGGGGTGGCGAAGTGGATCGAGTTTGCGCTGACGTCGGTGGTGGTCTCGTGGTGCGGCGGGTTTCTCCTTGTGAAGGGCTGGCGGTCGATCCTGAACCGCAACCCCAACATGTTCACCCTCATCATGATGGGTGTCGGCGCGGCGTATGTGTTCAGCGCCGTGGCGGTCGTGGCCCCCGGAATCTTCCCGGAGTCGTTCCGGAAGGACGGCGAGGTCGGGCTCTACTTCGAGGCCGCGGCGGTCATCACGATTCTCGTCCTGCTCGGCCAGCTTCTCGAGGCGAGGGCCCGCAGCCGGACCGGGCAGGCCATCAAATCCCTGCTCGGCCTCGCCGCCAAGACCGCGCACCGGCTGCGCGACGGCCGGGAAGAGGAAGTCCCCGTCGACGACCTGCAGCGCGGCGACCTTCTGCGCGTTCGTCCCGGGGAGAAGGTCCCCATCGACGGGGTCATCACCGAGGGCCGGAGCAACGTCGATGAATCCATGATCACCGGCGAACCGGTCCCGGTGGCGAAGGGAGACGGCGACCCGGTCATCGGCGCCACCGTGAACCAGACCGGGTCGTTCGTGATGCGCGCCGACAGGACCGGGGGCGACACCCTGCTTTCCCGGATCGTGCGGATGGTGGCGGAAGCCCAACGCAGCCGCGCCCCGATCCAGGGGCTCGCCGACACCGTGGCGGGCTACTTCGTTCCCGCCGTGATCCTGGTTGCGGTCGTCACCTTCGGGGCCTGGGCGGTCTGGGGGCCGGCCCCCGCGATGGCGTATGCGATCGTCAACGCCGTGGCGGTTCTCATCATCGCCTGCCCCTGTGCCCTCGGTCTCGCGACGCCCATGTCGATCATGGTGGGGGTCGGCCGCGCCGCGCAGGCGGGGATTCTCATCAAGAATGCCGAGGCGATTGAACTCGCGGGGAAGGTCGACACCCTCCTCACCGACAAGACCGGCACGCTCACGGCCGGGGAACCGCGCGTCACCAGCCGCGCCGCGGCGGGGGGCGGCAGTGCGGATGAAATGCTCGCCCTCGCGGCCTCGCTCGAGAGCCGTTCCGAGCATCCGCTGGCGCGCGCCATCGTCGATGCGGCGCGGGCCCTCGCCATTCCCGCCGCGGAGCACTTTGAATCCACGACCGGCGGGGGCGTTTCGGGCCGGGTGGGCGGGGCCACGATCCGCGTCGGCAAGCGGGACTTCCTGCGCGCCAACGGGGTCGCCATCCCGGACGACCTGGCCGCCCGCTCCGCGCAACTCGAGGAAGAGGCCCAGACGGTGGTGTGGGTGGCCGGCGACGATCGCGCCCTCGGCATCATCGGCATCTCGGATCCCGTCAAGGAGACCACGCCTGCCGCCATCGCCGCCCTGCACCGGCAGGGCATCCGCGTCATCATGGCCACCGGCGACAACCGGCGGACGGGCGAGGCCGTGGGCGGCGCCCTCGGCATCGACGAAGTCCGCGCCGGGTTGTCCCCCGGGGACAAGATCGCGCTCGTCAGGGAACTCAAGGAAAACGGGGCCGTCGTGGCGGTGGCCGGCGACGGCATCAACGACGCCCCCGCCCTCGCCGAGGCGCACGTCGGCATCGCGATGGGCACCGGGACCGACGTCGCCATCGAAAGCGCCGGGATCACCCTCGTCAAGGGGGACCTCTCCGGGATCGCGAAGGCCATCGCACTGAGCCGGGCCGTGATGCGCAACATCCGCCAGAACCTTTTCTTCGCCTTCGTCTACAATGCGGTGGGCGTGCCCGTCGCCGCCGGCATCCTGTTCCCCTTCACCGGCACCCTCCTGAGCCCCATGATCGCCGGGGCCGCCATGAGCTTCTCCAGCGTGTCGGTGATCTCGAACGCCCTGCGCCTGCGCAGGATGAAGATGGACTGACGGCCGGGGAATCGGCCGCGGACGGAATGAGTTGACGAACCGCCCGGGACGGTCAGGAATGTCCCGTCGTCCCATGTCCGATCTCACCGGCAAATCCGCCCCGGAATTTTCGCTGCCGGACCTCGCCGGCCGGGTGCACACCCTCGGCGACTACCGGGACCGCTGGCTGCTGCTCGTCTTTCACCGGCACCTCGGCTGACTGCCGTGCCGCGAACACCTCACGCAGTTGCGCGGGAAGCAGGACGAACTCGAGGCCGCGAATGTGGCGGTGGCCGTGGTGACCTTCGACCACGGGCCGATGGCCGAGGCCTACGTCCGGGAAACCGGGCTCCAATGGCCCCTGCTCCTTGACCGGGACCGCGGCCTCTACCGGGCCTGCGGCATGATGCGCGGCAAGGCGTGGGATCTCTACGGACCGCCGGCGATCCGGGCTTACCTCAAGCTCATGGCCAGGGGCCGGCGGCTGCACCGGCCCGGGAGCGACGTCACCCAGCTCGGCGGCGATGTGCTCGTCGACCCGGGCGGGATCGTCCGCCTGCACCACGTCGGGTCCGGCCCGGCCGACCGGCCATCGATCGGATCGATCCTCGGGCGCGTGCGCGAGGGCGCCGGCTCCTGAACGGGTGAAATGTGTGCATTTCGCGGCTTAGAAATTCCGTTGGGGGCACGTATCGCGTAGAACCACTCCATCTCATGAACATCCATCGCCCCAACCTGCCGCCCTTCCGAACCGCTTCCGGGATCTTCTTGCTTTTTGCTCTTCTCGCCTGCACGCCATGGGCAAGTGCCGCCGGGAAGATGAAAGCCCTGATCGTCGATGGTCAGAACAACCACGCCGTCTGGCCGAAGTCGACGATCATGATGAAACAATACCTCGAGGAATCGGGGTTGTTCGACGTCGACGTGGCCCGGACGAAATTCATCTGGAAGTGGGAGCGCGAAGAGGACTGGCTGCCGCTCGCCGGGGCCGGCGAGTCGGAGAAGCTCAAGGAGCCGCAGCCCGATCCCGCCTTCGACCCGGACTTCACGAAGTACGACCTGGTGGTCAGCAATTTCGGATGGAAGGCCGCCGGCTGGCCGGAAGACACGAAGCGGAAGTTCGAGACCTACATGAAGAACGGCGGGGGCCTCGCCGTGGTGCACGCCGCGGACAACAGCTGGCCGGAATGGCCCGAGTTCAACAAGATGATCGGCGTGGGCGGCTGGGGAGGCCGCAACGAGAAAAGCGGGCCTTACGTCTATTACGACAAGGACGGGAAGCTCGTCCGCGACACCAGCCCGGGGAAGTGCGGCGCCCACGGGCCGCAGAGCGAATTTCTCATCACGATGCGTGACAAGGAGCATCCCATCACGAAGGGCGTCCCGGACTTCTGGATGCACTCCAAGGACGAGTGCTACTCGTTCCTGCGCGGGCCGGCCGAGAACATGACCGTCCTCGCCACCGCCTGCGACACCCCCAAGCTGCAGGAGGCCGGGCGCAACGAGCCGATGCTGATGACGATCGACTACGGCAAGGGGCGCGTCTTCCACACCACCCTCGGACACGACGACTATTCGTTCGAGTGCGTCGGTTTCATCGTGACCTTCCTCCGCGGCTGCGAATGGGCCGCCACCGGCAAGGTCACCCAGCCGGTCCCGGAGGACTTCCCGGGGACCGGCAAGCCTTCGGTGCGCGAGTTCGAGCTGCGGAAGTGAGTTGGAGTGACGGCTTCAGCCGTTCCGCGAGAGTAGTCCCGATGGCAAATGCCAACCCGCGAGGCCGTGATCCGTCACGCCATGGCCTTCCACGCGGAGAGGTCGTCATCATCCCAGCCCTTCCCGTATTCATCGACGGGGAATTCCTCCTCGAGGTTTGACAATGCCGCCACACCTGCGCCCTTCCTCCAATCTGCCAGGCTCGACCACGTCCAGTCCTCCGCAGCCCGCGCGCACGCGTGCCGGACGGGGTTCCGGTGGATGTAGTTCACGGTCGCCCAATAGTGCCGATCGGACTTCATCACCGTCTCTGCTGCCCTGAACCACACCTTGCGGCCCGCGCGATTCTCATCCTTGTTCCAATTGAAGGAGGTGCGGCCGTGCAGAAGGCCAAGGTCTTTCTTGCATTGCCTGATATCGGTGGCGTGACAGAGAAAGTGGTCGTGATCGGGAAGGAGCACCCGGGCAATGAGCTCCTCAAGGCCGTCCATTTCGCGAATGGCTGCAAGCAGCTCGTCGCGGAAGCTGTTCATGCGGTCGGTGGAGAACCCGATATGTGGCCGGTGCTCGAAGCAGGCGGCCGTCATCATGTAGGCGCGCCGGCCAGAATCAATGCACGGAACGGAATGCCATGGTTGCCCGTGCTGCTTCCGGGCGCGAAGGACGGCCTCTCGTTCGCTCTCCGTCATTCTTCGCCACGCATACATCACTCGTCATGCTTGTCGCACGGGAGATCGCATCGGTCGAGTCATCCCCAATGCCCCCGGAGTGGCGCTTCGGCAGCGGGTGAACCCTCGAGAACGGCTAAAGCCGTCACTCCAACCGGGGCTTCACGGGCCGGCCGTCGCCATCGACGGGGTAGAGCGCGCCGTGGGCGTCAAGGGCCGCCGCCAGTCCCTTCCCCATGCGCTCCAGCTCGTCCGGCCGGGCGGTCGCGAGGTTGGTGGACTCGAAGGGGTCCTCCGCGAGGTTGTAGAGCTGGTGATGCCCGCCCCCGGATTCCTTCGACGGGAAGTAGTGGTGGATCAACTTCCAGTCGCCGTCGCGCCAGACCGTGAAGTAGCTGCTGCGGTGCGGCCCGTGCGGGTAGTGCATCAGGAAGGTTTGCCGGCGGTCCGGGTCGGGCTTGCCGGTGAGCAGGGTCTGGAGGGGGATGCCGTCCACGGTGTGCTTCTTCGGGGCCTTGCCCCCCGCGACGGTGAGGATCGTCGGAAAGAGGTCATGCACCGCCGCGGCCTGCGACTGGATGGCATCCGCGGGAAGGGGGAGCCGCTTCTGGAAGGCGTTCCCGGGACTCGGTTTGGCCCATGCCGCGATGAAGGGGACCCGCATGCCGCCCTCGTAGTGGGCCCCTTTCTTCCCCCGCAGGGGCGCGGCGCACGCCACGGCGTGCTGGTGACCGAGCGGGGCATCGGACCCGTTGTCGCCGAGGAACAAGACGAGCGTGTTCTCCGCGACCCCGAGTTCCTCGAACTGGTCGAGCATGTCGCCGAGCGACTTGTCCATCCCCTCGATGAGCGTCGCGAAGGCCTGCGCGTTCCCGGGCTTGCCGGAGTCGGCGTAATGCGCCGCGAATCGCGGGTCGGAGTGGAACGGGGCGTGCACCGCATAGTGTGAGAAGTAGAGGTAGAACGGCCGGTCGTCCTGCACGGCCTTCGCGACCGCCTTCTTCGCCTCGAGGGTGAGCGCCTCGGTCAGGAATGTTCCGGTCCCGTGGTAGGCCTCGAGGTGCGGCACGGCGTGGTTCTTGCGCTTCGTCTTGGCGCCGTAGTCATCCTTCGCGTAGTAGCTTCCCGGGGCGCCGAAACACTCGCCCGCGATGTTGACATCGAATCCGAGGTTCGCCGGATCGCCGCCTTCCGAATTCCTCGGGCCGAAGTGCCCCTTCCCGACGTGGATGGTGTGGTAGCCGTTCTGCTGCAAAATGCCGGGGAGCGTCACGTCGCCCTTCTTCAGCCCCTTCCAGTTCCATTCCGGCGGCCCCTTCGTTCCGCGGTTGTTCTTGTCCGGGGAGATCCAGTTCGTGGCCGCGTGGCGGGCGGCGTTCTGGCCGCTCATGATCGAGATGCGCGTCGGCGAGCAGACGCTCATCGCGTAGAAGTTGTTGAAGCGGATCCCGAGCTTCGCGAGGCGCTCCATCGAGGGCGTCCGGTAGTAGTCGTTGAGCGGGTAGCGCTTCGGCTTCCCGGCGGCATCGGTCAGGAACGGGACGGAGGTGTCCATGACGCCCATGTCGTCCACGAGGAAGACCATGATGTTCGGCTTCGACGCCGCGGGAAGGAGCGAACAAGCCGCGAAGATGGAGAGCAGGGAAACGACGAGGTGCTTCATGAGGTGGTCCCCTGAGAACGTTCTCCCGAAGGAAATTCTTTCCCATCGCGGACCGCATGGTCTAGTGGCCGGGACCATCCCATGAATTTTCGGACGCTCCTCCCCTTTCTCATCGCCCTGGGCCTGGCGGGCGCCAGTCCGGCCAAGGCGCCCAACATCATCCTGATCATCGCGGACGACATGGGCTACTCCGACCTCGGTTGCTACGGGGGAGAGATCCGGACGCCGCACCTCGATGACCTTGCCAAGGGAGGGGTGCGCTTCACGAACTTCTACGTCAACAACATGTGCTGGCCGACGCGCGCCAGCCTCATGACGAGCCAGTACCCGAAGACGGCCCTTCCGCGGAACGGATCCGCGGATGGCGGACTGCGCCCGGGCGCCATCACCCTGCCGCAGATCCTGCGCGACGGCGGATACCGGACCTACATGGCGGGGAAGTGGCACCTCTCCGACCCGCAGCGCCCCGACGGCCCGAATGCTCCCCACCACCGCGGCTTCGACCGCTTTTACGGGACGATTCACGGTGCGGGGAGCTTCTATGCTCCGGTCTCCCTGGTCCGCGACGGCCAGGACGCCTCCGCGGACTTCGCGGACGATCCCGGCTACTACTACACCGACGCCATCAGCGACAACGCCCTCGCGTTCCTGCGGGAGCACAGGGAACGCGCCGCGGAGAAACCCTACTTCCTGTACATGGCCTACACCGCGGCCCACTGGCCGTTGCACGCCCGGGAATCGGACATCGCCAAGTACAGGGGGAAATACGCCATGGGCTGGGACAAGCTCCGGGAACAACGGCACGCGCGCATGAAGGAACTCGGGGTGGTCGACCCGGCATGGGCCCTCTCGCCGCGCCACCCGGACGTTCCGGCATGGGAGGAGGCCGCTCACCGGGATTGGCAGCAGCGCCGGATGGAGGTCTATGCCGCCCAGGTCACCGTGATGGACGAAGGCATCGGCCGCGTCGTGCAGCACGTCAGGGAGAGCGGCGAGTTTGCGGAGACGCTCATCCTCTACATGCACGACAATGGCGGCTGCCATGTGGAGTACGGTCCCGGCCGCAAGGGGGCCTACCTCCCGGAGAAGACCCGCGACGGCAAGCCGATGATCCCCGGGAACCTGCCGGAACACATGCCGGGACCGGAGCACACCTACCAGAGCTACGGGTATGGGTGGGCCAACGCCAGCAACACCCCCTTCCGGCTCTTCAAGCAGCATGACCACGAGGGCGGAACGCGCTCGCCGCTCATCGTCTCGTGGCCGGAGCGGATCAAGCGCGGCGGGGCGACGGAGGGACCCACGCCCGGCAGCCTCAATGCCCGCGTCTGCCACGTCATCGACATCATGCCGACCCTGGTCGGGGCCGCGGGCGTCGAGTGGCCTCGACCGGATGGCGCGGGCGAGAAGCCCCTCGCAATGGAAGGCCGCACGTTCCTGCCGGTCCTCACCGGTTCGGCAAGGCCCGCGGCCCCGCTGGAGGCCATCTTCTGGGCGCACGCCAAGGGGAAGGCGGTGCGCAAGGGCCCGTGGAAGCTCGTCCGGGAAGGCCGGAAACCGTGGGAACTCTACAATCTCGACGCCGACGGAACCGAGCTCCACGACCTCGCCGCCAGGCATCCCGATCAAGTCGCCGCTCTCCGCAAACTCCACGCCGCCTGGGAGAAGCGCACCGATGCCGGCGGAAGGAGGTGACCCTCGAAATCCAAGCACCAACGCTCCCGATGAATCCCCGCACCCAAGCTCTCCTCTGCCTGCTTCTCCTTCCGTGGCCGCTCCCCGCGGCGGCACCGCCCAACGTCGTGATCCTGTTCACCGACGACCAGGGGACGCTGGACGCCAACTGCTACGGCTCCACCGACCTGCATACGCCGCACATCGACAAGCTCGCCGCGACCGGGGTCCGTTTCACGCAGGCCTACGCGCACACCGTGTGTTGTCCGGCGCGCGCCGCCCTCCTGACCGGGCGCCATCCCCAGCGCGGCGGCGTCCGCCACTGGACGCAGGGCGACATGAACAGCGCCAAGGGCATCAACATGGCCCTCGAGGAACTCACCCTCGCGGAAGCGCTCAAGCCCGCCGGGTACCGGACCGCCCTCTTCGGAAAGTGGCACCTCGGCGCGCACAAGGACCACGGGCCGAAGAAGCAGGGCTTTGACGAGTTCTTCGGCATCCGCGACGGCTTCATCGACAACTACAATCATTACTTCCTGCACGGGTCCGGCTACCACGACCTCTACGAGGGGACCGAGGAGGTGCTCGACGCCGCGGGAAGCTATTTTCCCGAAATGATGGTGCGGCGCGCGCTGGAATTCATCGAGGAGAACCGGGACGGCCCGTTCTTCCTCTACGTCCCGTTCAACATCCCGCACTACCCCGAGCAGGCCTTGAAGCGGTTCGAAGCGCTCTATGACGACCTCCCCGACCCGGCCCGCCGGTCCTACGGCGCCATCGTCAGCACCACCGACCACTACATCGGCCAGGTCGTCGGGAAGCTCGAGGCCCTCGGGATCCGGGACGACACCATCGTCATCTTCATGAGCGACAACGGGCACTCGGAGGAGACCAGGATCGTGATCCGCGTCGAGAATCACAAGAGCGGGTTGCCCAAGGACCACTTCTACGGCGCCAGCGGCGGCGGCAGCACCGGGAAGTGGATCGGGCACAAGGGCAACTTCCTCGAAGGCGGCATCCGGGTGCCGGCCATCATCAGCTATCCGGCCAAGCTGCCGCAGGGAGCGGTCCGCCGGCAGACGATCACCGCCATGGACTGGTTTCCGACCGTCCTCGAGCTCTGCGGGATCGCGCCGGGGGACGACGCCCCCAAGCTCGACGGCCACAGTCTCGTTCCCATCATCGCATCCGCCGAGGCCGAATCGAACTATCGCGGCGTGCTTCACTTCCAGTGGCACAAGCAGTGGGCCGTGCGGCGGGGCGAGTGGAAGTTGCTCGGGACCGACGGGAAACCGGACGTGTCCCTGCGCCGGCTCACCGACCCGGAGCCGGAGGTCAAGGACCACGCGAAGGACCGGCCCGGGATCGTCGCGGAACTCCGGGCCATGCACGAGGCGTGGGCCGCGGAGGTCAAGCCGCGTTGAGGGCCCGGCCGGACGCCCCCGGCGCCCCGGCCCGGCGTCCGCACGATGATGCGGTGACGGCCATCCCGGCGGCACTCCGTGAAAGACGCGGGACGCCGGCGAGTATCCTGCTCCGATGAGGATACGACGCATGCTTCTCGCGGGACTTTCCGCGGCCACCGCCGCCTTCGCCGGCGCCGCCGAGGAGGGGTTCACCCCGCTCTTCAACGGCAAGGACCTGTCCGGATGGACGCACCGCGGCAACTGGAAGGTGACCGAGAACGGCGCCATCACCCGCACCGGCAAGGGGGGCAGCCTGGTTTATGCCACCACCAAGGTGCCCGACGATTTCGATCTGCGCTTTGAATGGAAGGTCGCCCCGGGCAGCAACAGCGGCGTCTACTACCGGCCGACCCAGTACGAATACCAGATCCTCGACAACGGGAAGCACGCCGACGGGGGGAATCCCCGCACCAGCGCCGCCTCGCTCTACTTCTGCATGCAGCCGAGCCGCGACGCCACCAAGCCGCCCGGCGAGTGGAACACGGGCCGCATCGTCTGCAAGGGCAGCGTGATCCAGCACTGGCTGAACGGCGAGAAGGTCATCGACTTCGACTACGGGGACCCGGCCTACGCCTTCCACGTCGACCTCCTCAAGAAGCGCGGCGGCGACCTCGCCGCCCGCGGGGCGCACCTCAGCCTGCAGGACCACGGCGACCCGGTCTGGTACCGGAACCTGCGCTGGAAGCCGCTGGGCGCGGGGGACGCCCTGGACCGCACGCCGGTGAAGCCGGCGCGCATCCCGCCCGAAGTGCTCGCCGCCGAGGCGAAGAAGCTCGAGGGGATCGTGGCGCGCCGCAACAGGAGCGCCAAGAAGGCGCAGTAACGAGCGCGGGCGACGGTCGCATCCGTCGCCGCGGCGACGCTTCAGCGGTCGCCGGACTGCCGCATGGCGCCGGGTCCGCCGTGGTGGGATCCGGTGGCGGGACCCGCCTTGCTTCCCCCGGTGGCTCCCGGCCGTTGCGGGCCGCCCTCCGCGGTCTCGACATCCCCGGCATCGATGAGCTTGGCGAGCGGCGGATGCTTGAGCGCCTTGGGCGAAACCTGGCCGGTCTTTCCCGGGGCGAGGAAAAGCTTCTTCCCGGCCGGCAGGGGAATGCTGAGCGGCTTGGTGGTCTTGTTGGTGATGTCCATGGTCGGTGCGTCTCTCGACAGGATAACCCCGTCCCCGCCGGCGTCCAGCATTCAAGCCCGAGCCGCGAATCACCCGCAAAAATCACCGGGCCCCGGAGATATCGGCGAGGACCGGCGGATCGATGCGGCGCCCGTGGGAACCCCGTCCCGCCGCCTCCCGCCCGCGAACCGCGGCGGCGGCAGCATCGTGCCTTGCGGACGGGCCCCATCCGGCGATAGGATTCGGGAATGGCCTCCCGCATCACGCCCCTCCTCGCGATCGTCCTCGCGCCGGGGATGCTGGCCGCGGATGAGGCGCGGGACCCCGGACGATTCATGCCGGCCCGCGAGGTCCCCGACCTGACCCAGACCGATCCGGCGGGGAACTTCCCGATGGGGGGCCGCTACCACTGCGGACCGGTGGCGGTCTCGAATTCCCTCTGGGCCATCTTCGGCGACGATCTCCAGTGGGAAGGCGTCTCGCAGTACGACCTCGCCAACCGTCTCGGCTCGCTGGGTTACATGAACACCAGGAAGAGGACGGGCACCCGCGTCAATCCCCTCATGCACGGGGTGCAGCGGTTCCTTCGCGAGCGCGGGGTGCGCGACTACTATCTCAAGTTCCAGGGATATCGCGAGCACGAGCGGGCGCTGAGCGCCGGCACCCACCCTCCCCGCCTGCGGTGGATCCAGGCCGCCCTCGCCCGCAACGGGTCGGTCTGGCTGAGCGTCGGCTGGTACAAGATCGATCCCGCCAAGGACGAGTATCGCCGCATCACCGGTCATTGGGTCACCGCGGTGGGTTACGGCGCCGGCCGAGACGGCGAAGCGCAGCCCGACGTCCTCGCCATCCACGACCCCGGGCCCGCCGCCGGGACCGGACCGTCCCGCCAGTTCATTCGTCTCACGCCCCTCGCAAGCGGGACCCTCCTCGGCGCCAGCCGCGGCAACGCCTGCAAGGCCAACGGCATCTACCGGCTGGGTGGAGACATGTACGTGAAGCGAGGCGCGGATTGCGCCCTGCTCGACGGCGCCGCGGTGCTGATCATCCCGCCGGCGGCGCCCGAGGTGTCCTCGGTGCCGTGACGCACGGCGCGGGGCCGGCGCGGCGAGGGCTGCGGCGCGGCATTCCGCGGTTCCTAGCCCTTCTTCGCGTGGATCAGCTTCTTGTTCACGAATTCCAGGATGCCGAGCTTGGATAGCTCGCGGCCGTAACCGGAATTCTTCACGCCACCGAACGGGAGCTCGGCCTGCGAGTTGGTCGGCTGGTTGATGAACATCATGCCCGTGTCGATCTGCTCGGCGACCTTCCGGCCGCGGTCGATGTCCCTCGTGTAGACCGAGCCGCCGAGCCCGTACGACGAGTTGTTCGCCAACTCGATCGCAGCGGCCTCGTCCTTGACGCGGTAAACCGTCGCCACCGGGCCGAAGAGCTCCTCGTCGAAGGTCGGCGTGCCGGGGGCGACATCGGTCAGGATCGTCGGGTTGTAGAAGGCGCCGTCGCGGTCCGGGCGCCCGCCGCCGAGAACCACCGTGGCGCCGGCCCGGATCGCGGACTGCACCTTCTCATCGAGGTCCCGGGCGGCCTCCTCCGAGGAGAGCGGCGCCACATCGGTGTCCTCATCCATCGGATCCCCGAGTTTCAGGGCCCCCATCCCCTCCTTCAGTCCCTTGATGAACTCGTCGGCCAGTTCCTCCACGACGATGAAGCGCTTCGCGGCCACGCACGACTGGCCGGAATTGACCATCCGCCCCTTGACGGCCATCTCGATCGTGGACTCGAGATCGGCGTCCTCGAGAACGATGAAGGGATCATTGCCGCCGAGTTCCAGCACGGTCGGCCTGAGGTTCCTGCCGGCGATGGCCGCCACCGACCGCCCCGCCGGTTCGCTGCCCGTCAGCGACACGCCCCGCACGTGATCGTGCTCGATCAGGGGCTTGATGAACTCGTGGGGGATGAGGAGATTCGTGAACACCCCGTCGGGAAGCCCGCACTCCGCGAAGAGTGCCTCGATGGCCTCGGCGCACTGCGGGACGATGCTGGCGTGGCGCACGATGGTCGTGTTGCCCGCCATGATGTTGGGCGCCGCAAAGCGGGTCACCTGGTAGAACGGGAAGTTCCACGGCATGACCCCCACCAGCACGCCGATCGGTGCATACTGGATATAGGCATCCGCATCGTCGACGTCCATGGAGTGATCCGAGAGAAACTCCTCCGCGCCGTTCGCGTAAAACTCCGCGATTTCGGCGCAGAAGGTGATCTCGTCGCGCGCCTCGGAAATCCGCTTGCCCATCTCTTTCGTGATCAGCTTCGCGAATTCCCCGCTCCGCTCGCGCAGGGCGGCGGCGAACTTCAGGACGATCTCCCTCCGTTCCGCGAAACTTGTCGCTTTCCACCCGCCGAACGCCTCGTGGGCCTTGTCGGCGGCTTGCAGGGCCTCGCTTTTCGTTTGCGGCAGGAACTTCCGCAGTTCCTTTCCGGTGGCGGGGTTGACGCTCTTGATGGAGGTCGGCTTTTCGCTGACGGTGCTCATAAATCGTATTGTTGAGGTGCTTCGGGGACGGATGGCCTAGCGAACGCCGGCCGTGAGTTCCTGCTCGCCTTCCGCGGCCTTCACATAGGCCGGGAAGTCGGTGTAACCCTCGGCGCCGCCGCCATACCAGGTCTCCTGGTCGCTCTCCGCGTTGAACTCCCAGTCGTTGGCGAAACGCTCCACCAGGTCGGGGTTGCTGATGAACGGGCGCCCGAAGGCGATGAGGTCGGCATGTCCCGCGGCGATCTGCTGGTCGGCCTCGTCCCGCTTGTACCCGCAGTTGCCCATCAGGCGGCCGGGATAGAGCGCGCGGATCTCCTCGAGGGTCATGGCCTCGCCAAGCTCGTGGAACCCGAAGTCGAGCCCGTCGATGGCGTGCAGGTAGGCGAGGCCGTAGCCCGAAAGCTCCTTGATCACGTGGGTGAACGTTTCGCGAAAGTCGGGCGAGCCCATGTCGTTGAAGGCGCCGTTCGGGGAGAGGCGCACGGCGACGCGTTCCGCCGGAAAGACCTCCTGGCAGGCTTCCACCACCTCCCGCAGGATCCGGAAGCGGTTCTCGACGCTCCCGCCATACTCGTCGTCCCGCTTGTTGGTCTTGCTCTGCAGGAATTGGTCGAGGAGGTAGCCGTTCGCGGCGTGGATCTCAACCCCGTCGAACCCGGCGTCCTTCGCATTCTCCGCGGCCTTGCGGTAATCCTGAACGACGCGGGGGATCTCGTCGGTCTCCAGGGCGCGGGGCGTCTCGTGATCTTTCTTCTCGCCGGAGGGCACCCGGATCTGGTCGCCCTCGTGCTTTACCGGCGACGGCGCCACGGGGAGATCACCGTCGTGGAAGTCGCTGTGCGAGGCCCGGCCGGTGTGCCAGAGTTGCAGGAAAATCGGAGTCCCGTGAGCGTGCACCGCGTTGGTCGTCGCCTTCCAAGCCGCGGCCTGGTCCGCCGACCAGATGCCCGGGGCATCTTTCCAGCCGATCGCCTCCCTGGAGACAAAGGTGCCTTCCGTGACCAGGATTCCGGCCGAGGCCCGCTGGCGATAGTACTCCGCCATGAGGTCGTTCGGCAGGTTGTCCTTGGCGCGTCCGCGCGTCATGGGCGCCATGGCGACCCGGTTGGCCAGATGGAGATCCCCCCATTGGAGGGGCGAGAGGAGGTGCTTCATGTTTTCGCTCATTCGATGGTGATGATGGGCCACCCGGATCGCAGGACTCATGCCAGCCGCGAATGCCCCCGGGAACGGGGCCTTCCCGTCGGCGCGCGCCCCCGCAGGGCCCATGGGGCGTCCGGGGATCGTGCAATCTGCACCGCCGGCCATGGTCTTGCGTCCGGCCGCTGGCGGGCCGCGGCCGCCCCCACCCGGGGGGCGGTCCAATTCCAGCCGCGCCGCGGGAAAATCCGGCCTGCGGGATGGTGGCCCGCATGGCCCTTCCGCCTCATTTTCCCTGTGCCGCGCGGCGGTTCGGGCGGCGGGCGGCCCGGCCACCGGACGCGGGTCCCTTCTCCCCACCCTTGCGTTTCCCCGCTCCCGCCTGTAGCAAACCGCTGCCCGAACCGTTATGTCGGAAGTCAACCAACAAGCCATCGCGGATCGTCTCGGAATCTCGAGAGCGACGGTTTCCCGTTGCTTCACAAACCACGCGGGGATCAGCCCCGTGACGCGCGCCAAGGTCTTCCAGGTGGCGGCCGAGATCGGCTACACCCACATGGAGACGCGGGCCCCGACCACGAAGCGCCCCAAGCAGCGGCCCCGGTTCCAGGTGCTGATTTGCAGCGATCCGGATGAGTACTTTCACGGCGACTACCAGAGTCCGGGGGAACAGATCCTCGCCGGGGTCTCGGAGCACGCCCAGCTGCACGGGGTGCGGACCGACGTCAATCTCGTCCCTCCCGGCGTCCGGAGCCTCGACGATCCGGAATTCAGCGAGATCGAAGCCCTCACGAAGCGGGAGGCCACCGGGGTGCTCCTGATCTATCCGTTTCCCCAGCCGGTGATCGATCAACTCGCCCTGCGATTTCCGCTCGTTTCGCTGGTGGAACAGCTCGAGCACACCACCATCGATTGTGTCGATGTCGATCACTACTCGGGCGTCTCGTCGGTCATCGATCACCTCGTGACCGAGGGGCACCGGCGAATCGGCTTCTACACGAGGGATTACCCGGTCGAAGCGAGCTGGTCATTCCGGCGTTACAGCGCCTTCATCGAGAAGATGGCGCGGCTCAAGATCGAGGTGCCGCCGAATGACATCATCGGGATGTTCCCCCACGCCGAGGCCGGGGTCCCGCGGAGCATCGAGACGGCCGCCAAGCGCACGAAGGACGGGGTCACGGCATGGGTTTGCGCCGCGGACCACCAGGCCTACGACCTCGTGAGCGGACTCCGCGAGCACGGGCTGAAGGTGCCGCAGGACGTCTCGGTCACCGGGTTTGACGGGATCGAGCGCTCCGGATCGAGCCCCTCGTTGACGACGGTGGAGATTCCCTTCCGGGCGATCGGCATGACCGGGGCGGAGCGGCTGGCGGCGCGGATCCGCAACCGCTTCGCCGGCAAACAGCACATCTACATTTCCGGGAAGCTGCGGCCGGGCGGGACGGTGGCGCCCCCGACGCCGTGATGCACCCCGGGGCTCCGCGGCGGGTTACTCCGCCGGGGCGGGCAACCGGGTCTCCGGGACGAACTTGAAGAGGAACGGGCCCGCGGCGGCGTTCGCGCTGGGCACCACGAACACCAGTTGCCGCATGTCGGTGCGGTGCTCCCACACCGCCGTGTAGATCGGGTTCTTGAGATCCTCCTTGTAGTAGAGGAAGACCTCCATGTTGCGCGAATCGCCTTCCGGGTCGACATTGACGGCCTTCCATCCCGGGGGAACCAGCTTGGCGTCCTTGTCCCAACGAAAGACCACCGGCTTGGCGCTGACATTGATGAGCCGGATCGTCCCCCACCCGAACGCCGACTGGTCGTCCTCGATCATGAGGGGCCGGACCCCGGCCTTCGACTTCTGGTCGGGAAGAATCAGGAGGAGGGGCTTCCGCACCCCGGCGGGGACGCGGAGGGGCACCGCCGCGGGCTTGCCGTCGTCGCCATTGCGGTCGAGGGCCAGGAGCCGCAGGCCGGTCGCGGTGGCCGGGATGGAGATCGGCTCGGAGCGGGCCGCGGGATGAAGGTAGCCGGTTTCGACGGTCTTCTCGCCGAAGGCGATCGCCAGCTTTCGTTCCGCGACGTTGTCATCCCACGGAAGAATCCGGAGCGTGAGGGCGGAGACGGGCGTCGCCGCGGCGGCCGCGAGGGCCAGGAGAATGTGGAGGGTCTTCATGAGATGCTTGGAGGGATACGATTCAGGCGGTGAGTTCCGATTCCGGGACGAAGCGGAACGAGATGATGCGGAACCGGCGGCCGAACTTCGCGTTGATCGGGTTGAGCCCCTCGATCGGTGTATAGGCCGGGTCGGAAGAATCAAGAAATTCGGGATATCGTTGCAGGACGGCCTCGGCCCACGCCTCCGCGATGACCTTGCCGGTGGCGTCCCTCGAGTCCCCGTAGGCACGGATCGTGAAGGTATCGGAGCGCACCGTGATCACCGGGGCGAGCGGTTTCAGGACGTCGGCCTGGGTGAGGTACCCGGGGATTCCCACCGCGGTGTCGTTGGGGGCGATGTTCCGCTGGCTGGAACGCTCGTAGGCGTCGGTCGGGAAGCTCTCCTCGAGAGCCACCTCGTTGAGCCCGGCGCGGTCGATGGCCTCCTGCAGGGCGCCCCGCAGGCCGCGCGCGTCGTTCGAGATGCGCCGGTTCACGAACTCGCCGAGCGAGAGGAACGGGCCGCGCGCGCGCACTTCCTCGACGAGCTCCGTGGCAAGGGCGCGGACCTGCTCGTCGGTGAGGGTCCGGTAGCCCTGCCACTTGTCGTTGGCGGTCCCCATGGGGTCACGGAACCTCGGGAAGGGCGTGACCTCGCCGACGTCGACCGGATTTCCCTCGACGTCGAAGGTGGCCCCGCGCAGCCCCGACAGGACCGCCGTCCATGCATCGACGCTGGTGGAGTTGACGTTGAAGGCCCCGTCGACCATCAGGGACCCGGCGATCTTGAGGCAGCCTTCGGGCAGCAGCAGGGAATCGACCAGCTCCGGGTCGCGGGCGGCGCCCGGGACCGGCCGCATGCGCGGGTTGCGCAGGGGGTTCGCCAGGGGGTCGTCGAGAAACTCGCGAAGCACGGTGGCCATGGGGCGCGAGACGCGGGCCGGGGGATTGTTCCAGACGTCCGGGGACCCGGATGCAGACCGGAAGGACAGGGACGGGGCCGCGCCGCTGAAGAACCACCCGTCCCAGAGGGCCTCGTTCAGGAGATAACAATGGTCGACCTCGAGGGGCCCTTCGCTCACGCGGTTCCGGGGGACGTAGGCGCTCGCCCAGCTGTTGCCGACCTGGTTCGCGGGAGCGAACGGATTGGAGGAAAAATCGCCGTGCTGGAAGCCCGCGAGCGACAAGAGCGGGGCGCTCGGCACCTCGAAGAACGAGAGGTGGGTGCGCCCGCCATTCGGCGTCTGGGAGGCCCCGTAATACGCCGACCGGCCGCCATTGGCGGACTGCAGGACGCCGTTGAACGACGAGACCGCCCGCATGCGGATCTGGTACTGGGGGCCGGTCTTGAACTCGGTGCGGGTGATGAAGGGGTTCATCCACGGCTGGCGCGGGTTGCCGGTGTAGACGAGGTCCGCGATCTGGGCGTTGCTGCCGTCGCGGGCCACGCGGTGGTAGGATTCCAGCACCCCGACGGGGACGGGCTCGCGCTTGAGCTTGTTGTAGGGGATCCGCGGCGAACTGAAGTTCACCACCTCGCCGCTGCGCGAGAAGTTGTTGGCGAGGACGTCGACGACGGCCTTGCCGCGTTCGGCGGCCGAGGGATTGGTGCCCTTCGCCCGGGTGGCGTCCTCCACGGTGATGTAGAACGGATAGTCCTCGCCCGGGATGGCCGCGAAGGTCAACTGGGCCGTCTGGTTCGGCGCGAGCTTCCGGACGAAGCCCTGGTTGCGGACGAAGTTCTTGGTGGGCACCGAGAAGCCGCCCTTGGTGGTGAACTGGTCGAGGCTGTCCACCGGCCGGAGGAAGAGGGTCCGGTCCCGGATCGAGCCGCTGACGTCATAGTCCTGGAGTTCCTGCCGGGCCGGGGCGAAGACCCGGACCTCGCCCGGCTCGAACCGGATCGGCTTCACCTTCCCGCTGGTGCTCAGCGGCTGTCCGTCGGCCGTCATGGCCGCGTAAAAGTAGGGGTCCACGCTGCGCGCATGGTCCTGCGCATTGAACTGTTTGCCCATCAGGCCCGAGACGTACATGTAGTCATTCGACGCGAGGCGGCCGTTGGACCCGTAGGTCCGCCAGCGGAAATCGTAGGGGATGTCGATCCAGACGTGCGCCACGCTGCCCTCGATCTCGAGGGCCACGTTGTAGGGATTCCAGAGGGTCACCACCGGGGTGATGACGAGGCGCAGCTCGTTGCCGGAGGACAGCCCCCCGCTGATGAGGAACATGACGCGATCCATCACCGGGCGGATGCCCACCTGGGTCTTGTCGGCGTCGACGGTGTCGCTCGGGGGCGGGAAGAATCCCCGGCTCACCTTGCTGGCCTCGCCGGCGACGTGGTCGATGGGCCGCTCGAAGACCGTCAGGCCGGAGTCCGTCGAGTAGAGGTGATATGGCAGCCGGTAGAAGGAGCGCAGGGAATGGAAGGTGGGAACCGAACTGACCGGGAAGTAGTATTCGACGTTGGCGGGCCAGAAGGTGCGTTGCACCTTCCACGCGCCGCGGTTGTCCAGCGGACTATAGAGGGCCCGCTGGTTTTCGTAGCTGGAGGGAATCTTGAAGGCGGTTTCGGTGTCGCCGTGGAAGGGGTTCTTGAAGGCGCGGGAGCCGCTCGCCCACCGGGGGGCGTTGAAGTTGGCCTCCGACATCTCGAACCCGAGGTTGAGGTCGGTCTTGAGGCCGCCGGTGACCACATTGGTCAGCAGCCCGGCCCCGGTGCCGGTGAAATGCGCTCCCCCCGCGGTGGATTCCGGTCCTTTCCAGAGGTCCGGGTCGAGGGCCGCCTGCTTGATGCCGACGACCCGCATGGCCCGCCGATTCCAGTCGTCTTCGGGCTGCCCGAAGTATTCGGTGGAGGCGGTGGCGGGCCGCGGCTGGACCTGCAGGTCGTCGTTGGTCACCCGCTGGTCGCGCTCCGGGCCGGCGACGCTGAGTTTCGCCTTGGTCGCTTCCTGGGAAACGGCCCAGGCGATGGAGCCCCTCCCCGCGCCGGCCTCGATCCCGAGCGGGGAGGCCTGCAGGGAGAATCCGTCGGCGCTCTCCCGGAACATCTCGAGATCGGCGTCCCCGGAGGACGCCGCCTTGGCCCAGTCGAGCTCGCTGAGATCATCCTCCTTGCCCGAGACGAGCCACCGCAGAAAGCGGGTCTGCTTCTCGCCCTGGTAGTTGGGGGCCCGTCCCCCCGGCTCGGCCGTCATCCGGGGCGACCACGATTCCCACGCCCCGACGGCGTGAAGACGCTCGCCCCCCTCGATGATCGATCCGTTGGCGGTGATGCGCCGGTCGTCGCCCACCGTCTTCTGCAGTTCCGCGATGGCGAGCTGCAGTGCGAGGCGCGCGTTGGCCCGCGCTTCGGCCCGCGCCGCGTTCCGCGACGCCGAGCGCACCGTGAGGGTCGACAGCGACAGGAGCCCGATCGCCACGGTGGCCAGCAAGACCAGGATCGTGATCGTCAAGATCAGGGCGAAGCCTCCGTGAGCCGACCTCCCCCGGGGCGTCTTGCTCCCGGGCGAACGCCCCAACAGGCCCGCGGCTCGGTGCTTCATTCGACCCATCGGTCCGGGGTCGGCGGATTGCCTGAATCTCATCATATTCGCTGAAATTTGCTGCCTCCGGGGAGCGCCTCCCCTCTCCAGATCGCTCGCGGAATGTGGCCGATGGCCGAAGTGCAACTTTATGCAACTTACCGCGGGATTTGCGCCGAGCAAGGGAAAATTACCACGTAAATACATTAGGCCGCTCCTGCGGCCCCACCCCCTTCGAATCCGCTAGTCTTCCGCCGCCGGGCCCTTGTTTCCGGGCCGGACGGTCAGGGTCCGGGGGGCCGCCGAGAGGGTGGTCCCGTCCGAAAACCGCACCTCGAGCGGCTCGGCCCCGAAATTGTAGGCGGCGTAGGTCCTGCGGCCCTCCTTCCGGTAGACGTTCACGAAGGGGTGGTCCGCGGTCACAGCGGCCTCGTTGAGGCCCAGCCGGTCGAGGGTGTGGATCCAGTGATACATGAAGGCGTGGGTGTTTCCCGGCTCGAGCTTGCAGGCGGGGTTGGCGTCCATGAAGGCCGCCGCCGACCGGGGATCGGCGAGGGCGTTGAACATGACCACCAGATCCCCCCATCCCACGTTGTAGTCGCCGCCGCCGGAACGCTCCTTCACCAGCCGGGCGTGGTTCTTCGCCACGTAATCGGGGAACCGGCCCATGTAGATCGACGCCGGCGTGAAGGGCAGCCAGTTGATCCCGTGAATGCAGTCGATCTCCCCGGAGAACCAGGTCCCGAAGGCCCCCTTGCCTCCCCAGATCATCCCCAAGGCAACGTGCGGAAAATCGTCCGGGAAGTTGGCTCCCCGCACGTCGAACCAGTATTCCTCCACGGCGGTGCGCTCGGTGTTGTAGAGGAACATGCCGGTGTCGCGGATCTCCGCGTTCCCCGTGACTTCCCCCCACAACATCAGCCCGTACCATGCGTTCATCGACTCCGAGGACGATTCCTGGTTGTTCCCGTCGCCGAAGTTGGCATGTCCCGAGGCCCAGGAATGGCCCGCGTAGATATCGAAGCAACGAATGTACGGAAACATCGGATCGTCGTGGTCCGTCGAGGCGATGTCGCGAATGACGAGGTTGATCATCGGCCCCCAGGCGCGGGCCCACTCCGGGTCGTGCCGGGCCACTTCCGCCGCGGCGCGGATGAAGTAGCCGTAGTGGAAGTGATGGTCGTTCAGCTCGGAATCGCTGCCGTAGGACGGCCGGCATCCGATGAGCGCGCCCCACGTCGCGTTGTGGTAGAAGAGGGGGGAGCCCTCCCGCGGCGAGGCCGTCAGCCAGTTCTCGAGACGCCTTTTCATCTCCCCGAGGAACTCCGCCTCGAGGTCCCCGGAGTCGATCAATCCGGCGATGCCGCAGAGGGTGGCGAGCTTTCCGAGGTGCTTCCCCTCCCAGTAGGTGTCGTGATAGGCGGCCGGCTTTTTGCCGGCTTCCTCCTTGAGGTAGGCGCGCATCCTGGCGCGATCGGGAATGCCCTCCGCCGGCAGGACCGGGAGCAATCCCTGGACGGGGACCGTGGTCTTGAACTCGCTGCCCTCCGCGACCTTCATGGTCCCGCGAACCGACGCGTAGCGGAGGTCCGTCAGGGGCGCGCCCGTGTAGCGCCACTGGTGGGGATAGAGCGCGAAGAGCGTGCCGGAGCCCTCCCCTTCCATCGCATCGGTGGTCCACCGGTAGGTCGTGTGCAGCCGGCCCCCCGCGACATTCGGGACGGCGCGGGTCCCGACGACGTGGTTGTGGGCATGGCGCGCGAACAAGGCGAGCGTCTCGGGACGATCATCCGGCAGCAAGGCGACCGACACGTAGTCTTTCGCGGTCTCGTTGGTGAGCACCCGGCCGTCACGCCCGCTCCAGGTCGACCCGCCCGCCCCGAATAATCCGTAATGGTGCCCCCGCAAGGTGACGCCGAGCACCGCGTCGGTCTCGCCGCCCGCCCAGATCCGGGGTGGCTCCGCAAAACGGATTCGGGGTTTCCCGCCGGTTTGCCGGCAGAACACGAAGGGGCTGCCGTGTCCGAAGCTGGTCCGCAGGGTCGCCGCCCCCGTGGAGAACTCCGCGGTGACGAACCAGTCGGAATACCCCGCGCAATTCGCCGCCGGAAATGCGTCCGCGGTGGTGAGGCCGATCACGAAATCCCCGCCTTTCGGGATGCCGCTGCCCAGGATGTGTCCGGCGGCGCCGCTGATGTGCGAGCCGGGGTAGCTGACCGCAAGGCCCCCGGCCTCGCAGGCGATCACCAGCGGATGCGGAAACATGTTCTGCGAGAACTGCTGCCAGACCAGGGAACTCCACCACTGGTTGGTGGGGGTCGGGCCCTTGAGGCCGCCCGTCACGAAGATGCGCTCGGGCAGGGGCTTGCAGGCATCGGGCCGCTTCGTGGTGTAGCTGCCGGCCCCGAGCGGCACGATGTCCCGGCCCGCCGCGCCGCCGGCCCAAGCGCAGCCGAGCGCCAGTCCGGCCGCCATGAGGATCCGGACGGAACCCGGGCCTCGCCTCGGTTGGTCTGATGGAGCGCGGAGGAATCTCATGGCTGCGGATCGTTTCGTGGAAAGGGTGGGTCCCGGACGGGGCGATCCGGGCGCGCCGGAACGGCCGTCGCCCATCCTCCATGGGATCCACCCCAAGCGCGCCCGGTCCGCCTGGCAACCCGAAATTGCATTTTATTGCAACCCGGGGCCCCGGAGGATCTCCCGCCGGAAGGTTTTCTGCCGGCGCGGTGGCGCGGTTCGGGACGCCATTTGCTCCCATCCGATGTTGTCTGAGCGGTGGACGCCAAGGGATTCCTGATAATCCGGATGGCGCCAAGGACACGAATTTCCTTGCCCGGAAAGAGGGCGCCGTCCAAGTTGCATAAAGTTGCAGAGAACGGCTTCGGCGTGGTCCCCCCCACGGCCCCAGATCCTGCCCGCTGCCTGCAACACCCCAGAAACCGATGAAAAACCACTGCAAATTGCTCGTCTTCGGCGCCCTGCTGGGTGCCGCCCTGCCGCTCTTCGGCGCCCCGAATTTTGTCCCGAACGGGGACTTTTCCACCACCGCCGGGGCCACCTGGCTGACCGCCAGTGGCGACGGCACCTTCGTCTTCAGCTTCCCGGAAACCGGTGGGAACACCGGAGGCCACGCGGTCATCGACCACAGCGCCAACGACGGCGGCTTCGGCATCCTGATCTCCAACGACGGGGCGCCCATCCCGCTGGCCACCCTCGGTCTCTCCGCCGGCGAAGGCTACACCTTCTTCCAGGACATGAAGATCCTCTCCGGCACCAGCATCGGGGGATTCAAGGTGGACTTCTTCATGGGCGAAACCGGCGTGGGCAGCACCGGCGACATCTTCCCGGCGCTGATCGGCGACGGCTC
The DNA here is from genome assembly GCA_013001695.1 of Akkermansiaceae bacterium. GTDB lineage: Bacteria > Verrucomicrobiota > Verrucomicrobiia > Verrucomicrobiales > Akkermansiaceae > Roseibacillus_B. The sequence goes on along the minus strand of JABDMC010000311.1, from coordinate 5,980 downwards.
GACGTGGGAGACCTACTCCTTCCAGGCGGCCATCCCCTTCAATGCCGACGGCATCAAGGTGGTCCCGCTCTGGGGCGCCGGGTCCTCCGTCGGCTACGACAACATCTGTGTCGATCCGACCCCGATCCCCCAGCCCCCGCTCCCCAACGGCGACTTCGAGAACGGCGCGGCCTCCTGGTTTGAGCTCGGCGGGCCCGACACGAGCTTTTCCTACCCGGCCACCGGCGGCAACCCCGACGGCTACGGCGTCATGACCAACAACGGCAACGGCTTCGGGATCTGGGTCGCCAACGCCGGCGCCCCCATCCTGCTCGAGTCGATCGGTCTCTCCGGCTGCGATCTCGTCACCTTCACCCTCGACATGACGATCCTCAGCGGCACCGAGATCGGCGGATTGAAAATCGAGTTCCTCGAGGGCGCCACCTTCCTCGGGGACACCGGCGACATGCGGCCCGCCCTGATCGGCGACGGCACCACCTGGGAGACCTACTCGTTCGAGGTCCTCATTCCCCCGACCGCCGACAACATCAAGGTCGTCCCGCTCTGGGGCCCCGGGTCCTCGGTGGGCTATGACAATGTCAGCTTCATCCCCCCCGCCCCGCAGGAACTCGACATCGACATCAAGACCGGCAAGATCGTGGGCTGGTCGCCGTCGAACCTGGAGAATTCCTACCAGCCGCAGGAGTCCGCGGACAACTCGACCTGGTCGGACCTCGGTCCGCTCATCGTCGGCGACACCGCCACCTCCGTCTTCGATGCGAGCTGCTCGCCGTTCTACCGCGTCCAGGAAATTGCCACCGTCCTGAACGATGTCGCCGTCAACGGCGACTTCGAGATCCCGGATGAATTCGACCCGCTCTGCCCCGCGTCGTGGCAGTGCATCGGGACGCAGCTCCCGACCCGCATCACCAGTGACAAGCGCAGCGGCGACGCCTCCCTGCAACTCAAGGTCGACAACGGCATGACCACGGACGCGAACCAGGCCGAGATCCAGCAGAACGTGACCGCCGCCGGCGGCACCATCACCCCGGGGGCGACCTACCGGTTCTCCTTCTGGGCCAAGCAGATCAGCAGCGGCATCAGCTACGTCCAGCAGTTCCGGGTGCAGTGGCTCGACGACATCGGCGCCCCGCTGGGAGGCGGCGTCGGCTTCAACAACTTCGCCGGAGGCAACGGCGTCTGGTTGGAAACCTTCGTTGACGACCTGGTGGCCCCCGCCAACGCCGACACCGCCTTGATCCAGATCTTCGCCGCCACCGGCGCGGTGGAGGGCGGCCTCGGGGAGGTTCTCATCGACGACCTGACCCTCGCGGTCGCAACCGACAACGTGGTGAACACCCTGACGACCACCGTCGGCGACGCCGTCCAGGTCTGCTGGGAATCCATGGCCGGCAAGAGCTACCAGCCGCAGTGCTCCACCGACCTCCAGAGCTTCACCAACCTTGGCCCGGCCCTCCTGTCGGACGGCAGCGACCTCTCGTTCATCGATGCGGTGACGCCCCCCGCCAAGTTCTACCGGGTCGAGCTCCCCTGACCGGCCCCGCTTCAGCCCCTCCCGATCTTCATCGGTGGATCGGGTGGGCTCGATCAAGCTTTGAAGGTTCTCAGTCCGGCAGGCTGACAACTCGCTTTTCGCAGGCAATCCAATTGAGACGGCGGCAACCTTCGGGTGGCCGCCGTTTCATTTTCCATCCGCCTGCCCCGCAGCGCTCGGCCTGCCAGTCGCCAAGGCCCCTCACGGGCTTGTCCCGGTGGAGGCCAGGCGGACCGCAAGGCGGGCAAGCATGCCTCTGGTCACGCCCCCCACCGGGCTTGTCCCGGTGGAGGCCAGGCGGACGGTGAAGCAGACCGCCTAGCGGGGGAGCTTGGTGGTCGTCCCGGTTTCGACCGGGGACTTCCCGGGGCTCTTCCGGTACTCCGTCCACGTGTTCGGCCCGGTGGGAGTCAGCACGATCCGCTCCTGGTATTTGCCGCCGTGAAAGAGAAACTTCACGCTCGCAAACGTTCCGAACTCGGAGCGCGTTCCAAACTCCATCTCGACCAGGACATGCGGAACCGGTTCCTCGCCCTCCTTGAACTTCCCGTAATACCCTTCCCCGAAGAGGAGTTCGGCGGTCGAGAGCCGGGGGTCATTGATCTCCGAAAACTCCGCGGAGGGGACTTCCATCTGCTGCTTGCCCCATTTCACCGTCACCTTCGCGAGGTCCTTGGTCCCCTCGACATTCACGACGGCATTCTCGTCCTCGCCGGGAACCTCGAAGACCACCCGGCCCCACGGCCGCGGCTCATCTTCGGCGATTGCCGGAGTCATCATCAGGGCGCAAAGCAGAATGCAAAAGCGGGTCGGTTTCATTTTGTTGATTTGGCGGAATTTAATGCAACCTGCCCCCCGCCCTTCCCATTGGCAAGCAAATCCCGAGGCGCGGGCCGCCGCGGTGAGCCGGAGGTCGTTGCCCGCCGGCTGGTTCGTTCCTTTGCATCCGGGTTGCCGGGTCAGGTCACTTCCCGTCGGGGAAATCCTTCACGGGCAGAAACTCGGCCCGCTCGAATGCCGGGGCCTCCTTGCCCGCCCTCTTGAAATGGAGCCTGATGATGAACTTCTCCCCGCTCTTCGACGTCGTCGATGCACGAAACTCCATGTACGTGTAGCGCCGGCCTCCATCGAATGGCGCGTCCATGGGGCCCATCCGGCCATCCTCCACGACGGAAAACCGGGAGGTGAGGATATCCGCCAGCACGGGCGACTGGCTCAACAGCGGCAATCCATCAGCCTTGAACCGGCAGGCGCCTCCACCTGCCACGGCGGAAGCGGCGGTGGCGATCGCGATGACCACCGAAAGGCAAATGGTGTTCGTCCGCATGCCGCCATTGTAAAGTGGCAAGGGCCCGATTGCCGTCAATTTTCTGTAAAATCTGCCCCGCCAGCGCGGGGCCGCCGCTTGCCGGGCCACTTCATTTCTCGTGGCTCAGGATGTTGACCACCGCGCCATTCGGGTCTTCCACAAAGAAGCGGCGAACACCCCAGGGCTCGTTCGTCAGCGGGTAGACAACCTTGAGGCCAAGCTCCACGGCCTTGGCGTGCACGGCGTCGACGTCTTCCACCTCGATGGACACGTCCGGATTCGGGATGGCCGAGGTGGACGCCTGCAACACCGTGATCTGGGCCGTCGGATTGCCCGGGGACGCGAAGGTCAGCACCCACCCCATGTCCATCGCCAGCTCCAACCCAAGAAACCCGGCATAGAACTTCCGGCTCTCATCCATCTGCTCCGATGAAATGTCGGGCACAATTCGCTTTATGGTCATAATCTCGCGGGCCTCACGTCACGCCGCGTGGTCCGCCGGCGGCGCGGAGACAAGGCCGGTGCTATCGTATCACGGTGGGACTCCCGCCCCACACCTTGTCTTCGAAGGCCATGCGCCTTGCGCGCTCGGGATCTACTCCCTTGCTTTCGTACGCTTTCCTGCGGCGCTCCTCGTACCTGTCCGAATCACTTTCGAGAAGCGAGTCGAGGATGGCGCTGCAACTGGTCCCGAGCGTCAGGCTGGCGGCGATGGCCCCCATGGCGGCAGCGCGTCTCATCTTCATCGCAATCAATTCGGGAGGGGTGCCGCCGGCCACCGCCGACGGTCCCGGCTTCGGGTCGTTCTACGGTTTGGACTTCGGGGAGTCGAGGCGCGATGGCCGCCGCCTCCGAGGGATGGCCGCCGCCTCAGGGGGGCCGGGGCGCGGGCCGCAGGTGTCGCCCGGCCGCGAAATCCCGGACGTTCCGGCCCCGGCGAGCATGGCCCAATGGCGCGATTCAATCCCGCTTTCCGGAGGCAGGCGGGGCATTGCATGGCAGGCAAAGGCGATATTGTGATCGGGCGGCCCAAGGCGGCCGGGGGCGCCCTCCGGATTCCGGTTCGAGAATGGGAGCATTCACGGCGCCTTCCCATCGCGGCGGGCGGCCTGTTGGTCGGCCACGACTTGATCGCTTCGTTTTCTCATGAAGCGATCACCGCTTTCCATCTTCCAGTCTTCCCACCCAAGATGCCTGTAAAAACCCACCGCGCGACAATTCTCATCGGGGTCGGTCGTCAGCCACAATTCATCACACCCCTCGGAAACCAGCCAGTCTTCGATCAACCGCATGAGGGATCTTCCGATCCCCCGGTTTTCGTGGTCCTTCAACACGGCGATCACCCACATCTCGCCGGTCTGCTTGTTGCCCATCACGAATCCGACGACCTCTTCGTTTGCTTCCGCCAGCCAGCCACGATGCGTTTCCCGCAACATCCCGCGTACCGAGTCGGGTGTGATGCCCATCCTCTCCAGCTCCTCGGCACCATGGGGGTTGTGCCATGTCTTGACCCGGACCTCGAAGATGGCCGGCATGTCCCCTGGAGTAATCTCGCGATAGTGCATCACATGGACGATCGCCCTGGTTCAGCGGCATGCGACCCGACGGCGGTGTTGGCGCCGGCAAAAAGGGGCGGCCGGCCAAACCTCCGCTGCAACGATTCGTTGCATGGCGCGCCTGGTCCGGGAGTTCCACTCAGCACCTGGTCGCAACCATCATTGCGCATTTTCAACGGCGCTTTTCACGTCCTTCAAGTCCTGGGCGATCACCTTGCGAAGAGACCTCTTTGCCATCCACCCCATCAGGATCCACATGATCCTGGCGCCGATGGTTTCCGGCCGGCAATTGAACTGCATCGTCAGGCGCGTCCCGCATTCTGTCGGCTCCAGCTCGAATCTGGATTGGTATACGGAGCCATGGCTCTCGGCGCGGGTCTCGTAGAACGTTGGGGCGCACGCGTCGGTGATCCACATGACCTCCACGGCATCCTTCCCCATCCACTCCCGGGTTTCCTTCCACTTCAATCCCACAAAGTGCGGACCGGCAGCCTCCTCGAGAATCTGAATTTCCTTGATTCCCGAAATCACGTTTGCCGCGTGACGAATGTCCGTGATGACGTTCCACACGGACTCCGCCTCTGCGGCAATTTCCGTCGATTGCGATTCGATCAAGGCCAAGCTCTCACCTCCCTCTCGCCATTATCAGGCGGTGCAGCATGGTCGCAAGGGCAATCCCATGGGCCGGCAGATTCGACTCCTGACGTTCGCGTTCACGCGCGTGGTTTACCACGTCGCTGTGCAACGCTTTGGTTGGCGATGTTCCGTCTATTCAGAGCCGCTTACCTTCTTGGATTTTCGAGGGAATGCTATCTCCGCCCAGATCGGTTTGTGATCAGACAAAGGATCTTTTAGCTCGATTATGCCTCCGTCTGTTGCCTCCGCGCCAGGCAGGTTACTGTACAAAATGTGATCGATCACACCGAGATTCTCCTTGGGATTCTGGGCGTTGTATGTAAACGCCTTGGAGACATCAATCTTCAGATCGTTCCACGTTGCTCTAAACCCTGCCCCCTCGACCGTTTTCATGGCAGCGTCGCCGATGTTGTTGTTGTAATCCCCAACGACGATAACCCTCCCAGTTGCCTCCTCAGGTAGAACTTTGGTCGCAAGGCTATGCGCATGACCGTCATTGGCGCCCGACTTGCAGATATGCAGGGAGTAAAATGCGACTGAAACTCCATCAATCTGAGTCACTGCTCTGACAACCGATGCGGGATTCCAACCACGGCCCGTGAGTTCGTGTTCTTCAGTGCCTTCCAGCGGTGTCCTGCTGAGAATCGTCTTGTACTTATTCTTGTGGTTGGCCGATGAAATCTTGCCCACATAGTTGTATTTCATCCCGAGTACTTTGCCGACGCGCGCCGTCCAGTTGCCATCTGGAGCTTCGTCAAAACCGATGATGTCCAGTTTGTACGGCTTGAACATTTCACCGATCTGTTCCGGGGTCGCGCTTTTGCCGAACTCCACATTATAAGATGCCACACGAACCTTGATGGGCTTGTCAGGTGCTGGACTTTTCAGACCAACCTGTCTCCGATCACCGTGCTGCTTGTGTTTGCGGTTGATGCAGTGCAACTC
>JABDMC010000309.1 GCA_013001695.1 Akkermansiaceae bacterium | reverse complement strand
GCGCCCCACCGAGCATGGTCGCTGCCCCCGCGGCGCCCAAGGCGTTCAGGAATCTCCGGCGGCTCAACTCCGGTTGCGATTCGTCGAGATGGAAATCGGTTCCGTTCATGGCAGTCAGTTCACAAATTGGAATTCGGGGAGCATGAAGACGCTCCACAGGAAATCCGAAACGCTTTCCGATGTCACCGTATCGCCGATCAGCGACTTCGCGAGGGCATTCTCGGCGGTGGTGGCATCCCGGCTCAAGGCGGTCCGGTAGACGTGCTGCACGAGGGTCGCGGTGAAATCGTAGCGGCCCCCGGGATTGGCGGCGAGCACGGCCTCCTTCCACTGCTCGTCGAGCTTGATCAGGCGCTCCGCCCCGTCCTGCAGGATGGTCGCGAGCGCGGGCCCGTTGGCGAGGTTGATGGCCTCGAGGGTCGTCACGGTCTCGGGGCGCGACGACACGATTTGGTCGCGGTTCGGGCGCCCCAGCGCCGCCTGCAGGGGATCGAGCATCTGGAAGACGGACCGCAGCGGGCGGCTGCCCCAGCCCTTTTCCCCGTGCACCGCCATGATGGCCTTCAATTGCCCGCCCTGGGAGCGGCCCGCCCCGCTGAGGGCCCGCTTGTCGGGCTCCGGCCACGCCCCGGTCACCAGGTAGATCGAGTCGAGAAACTGCTCGGCGGTCATGCGCTTCATGACCGGCCCGCGAAACACATACTCCTCGGCCTGCTCGGGCTCCACCACGGTCTGCGCCTGGTAGGTCTTCGAACCCGCGATGAGCCGCAGGACCGCCTTGAGGTCGTAGTTCTGCTCGACGAGGTGGTTGGCGAGATAGTCGAGCAGCTCCGCGCTCCACGGTTCGGTGCCCATCGCATCGACCGGGTGGACGATGCCGCGCCCCATCATCTGCTTCCAGAGCCGGTTCACGATGGTGCGCTGCATGCGGCCGTTCTCGGGGTGCGTCATGAGCCCCGCGAGTTGGGCGAGCCGTTCCTTCTGCGGCTTGTCCGGATCGATGGCGCCCAGCTCGGGGAAGATCCACGCCGCCTTCACGGTCTTGCCGGTCGGCTTGTCGCAGCGGTAGAGTTCCATGGGCTTCTGCGAGAACACCGCCGCGAGGCTGTAGGCCTCCTCCAGTGTCCAGCGGTCCACAAAGCTGTCGTGGCACGAGGCGCACTTCATGTTGATCCCGAGAAAGACCTGCGACACGCTCTGCGAGAACTGCACCTCGCGCGTCTGGCTGGCGTTCACGTCGCCCCGCCACTTGATGCCCCGGATGAAGCCCTCCGACTCCCCGCCCGGGGACACCAGCTCCCTCACGAACTGGTCGTAGGGCTTGTTGTCGTGGAGGGCCTTGTAGAGCCAGCCCGTGATCTGCTTGCGCCCGCCGTCGATGAAGCCCGTCCCGGAATAGGTGTTCCGCAGGAGGTCGTTCCAGAAGGTCATCCAGTGCTCCGCGTATCCCCGGCGGTCCGAGAAAACCGCCTCGATCGCGGCCTCGCGCACCGACGGCCCCCCGCTCAACCAGGCGACCTTCAACTCCTGGCTCGGCGGCAGCCCGACCACGTCCAGGGAGAGGCGCCGCACGAAGGACGCGTCGTCGAGCGGCTTCGGCGGCACGAGGCCGTTCTCCTCGAAGTAGGCCGCAATGATCAGGTCGATCGGATTCGCGCCGGCGGGACCGTCCGGCAGGGTCACCTGGCGCGGCTTGAGCGGCGGCTCGTAGCGCTCCTCCGCGAAGGTGAAGCCGTCCTCCCACGGCAGCCCCTCCGCGATCCAGCGCTTCAGGACCGCGACCTTCTCCGGCGCGAGCGGCTCCTTCTGCTTCTTCACCGGCGGCATGCGGTCGTCCGGATCGTCGGTCTCGAGGACTTCGATCAGGTAGGACTCATCCGGTTTCCCGACCTCCACCACCTCGGCTTCGAGGACGAGACCGCGGGTGTTCATCGAGAACCCGCCCTTCGATTCCGACCCGCCGTGGCATTCCACGCAGTGCGCCTTCAGGATCGGTACGACCTCGTGCGCGAAGTCGATCGCGGCATGGGCGGGCAGCGCGAGTGATCCCAAGCCCGCCGCCGCGGCAAGCGATCGCCCCCGGAGGGGCCGCGGCCCCGGGAATGGTTCCTTGGCCCTTGCCGGGCCTTTGCCGAACGGCTCTCTTAATATCTTGCTCCACATCTCGATCATGGAATCGTCTTCATTGCCCCCACCACGCGTTCGCAGTCGCCGGGGACTTTCTTCGGCAGCATCGCGAGGGCGTCGGCCATCGGCACGATGCCCCCGCGCGCGAAGTTTTCAAGCGCCGTGATGGCCGCCAGGGCCTCATGTTCGTTGCCGGTCTTGATGACATCGAGAAGAACGGGGATGGCGGCGTCTTTCTTTCCGGCCCGGCCGAGCGCCTCCGCCGCCACGGTGCGCACGTCGAGGACCGGGTCGGCGAGGAGCGCCGCCAGGTCGCCTGCGGCCGGCCCGGCATCCCCGGCCACGAGGAAGGCCGTCGCCGCGACATCCAAGACGCCGGCGGGATCGAATCCCCCGCCCTGCGCCAATTCGTACATCGTTCCCTTTCCGGCGAGCGCCGAGCACATCCCCTCCGGGACCAGGCCCGTGTCGCGGCTCTTGACCATTTCGGCCCGCAGCGTTTTCCGCATGCGCCCGACCACCTCCGCATACTGCGGGTCATCGATGAGGTTCTTCACCTGGAACCCGAGGTAGGGACTGTTGTCCTCGCTCGTGATCCAGAGGATGTTCGGGCGGTCCGCCCGGCCGGAACCCGGCGCGGCGGCCTCGTCGGCGCCCCGCGCGCTCCCCGCGACGGGGAGCAGGAGGAGGAACACAAAAATCGGCTTCATGGCGGGGTGGGAGGAAGGCTACGAGACGAGGGCCCGGCCCTTCCATCCAATTTGCCCGCGGCCCGGCGGTCCCCGGCGGGGATTTGACGGAAATCGCCAGAATATCGCTTGGGATCACGGCGTATTCCCACCACCTTGCGCAGATCCATGCTCACCGGACTCATGATTCGCCATCCCCTCCCCGTCCTCCTCGGGCTCGCGCTTCCCGCCGCCGCGGCCGACGACTGGGCCCCGCCGCAGGCGCCCCAGTCGGTCGCCGTTGATCACTTCAAGCACGATCCGGGCCTCGAGGTTACGGTGTGGGCCTCGACGCCGATGCTGTTCAACCCGACCAACATGGACATCGATCACAATGGGCGCATCTGGGTGGCGGAAGGCGTCAACTACCGGCGGCACAAGGGGCGCCGGCCGGACGGGGACCGCATCGTGGTGCTGCAGGACACCGACGGCGACGGGAAGGCCGACGCATCGCACACCTTCGTGCAGGAGAAGGCGCTCATCGCGCCGCTGGGGGTCGCGGTCTTCGACAACGTCATCTACGTTTCGCAGCCGCCGGACCTCATCGTTTACACGGACGTGAACCGCGACCTGAGGTTCGACCCGGCGGTCGACAAGCGCGAGGTCCTCCTCACCGGCTTCAACGCGGTCAATCACGACCATTCCCTGCACAGCGTCACCGCGGGGCCGGACGGGAAGTTCTACTTCAACAACGGGAATTGCGGCGCGGTCTTCACGGACCGGTCCGGCAAGACCTTCTACCTCGGGGGACCGTACCGCAGCGGGGGCGGGAAGCTCGCCGCCGACACCAAGGCCGCGGCGGGCAGGCGCTCCGACGACGGCCACGTCTGGACGCCCGGCTTCACGGTGCGCATGAACCCGGACGGCACCAACGCCGAGATCGTCGGGCACGGGTACCGCAACAGCTACGAACAGACGCTCACGTCCGTGGGCGACATGTTCCAGAATGACAACGACGACCCCCCGGCCTGCCGGGTTTCCTACGTTCTCGAGTACGGCTGCGCGGGGTACTTCACCCGCGATTCCAGGCAGTTCTACCGGTCGGTGCGGCGGCCCGGGCAGGAGCACGCGCGCGCCCACTGGCGGCAGGACGACCCCGGGACGATGGACGCCGGCGACATCTATGGCGGCGGGTCGCCCACCGGGGTGACCTTCTACGAGAACGGCGCCCTCGGGGAGAAGTGGAACGGATCGCTCTTCACCTGCGAACCCGGCCGCAACACGATCTTCCACTACATGCCGGAACCAAGGGGGGCCGCCTTCGCCCTCGAGCGGGGCACCCTCCTGTCCACCAACACCAGCGGCCGGTTCTACGGGTCCGACTTCGTCGGCGGGAGGCCCTCCCGGGAGGAGCCGTTCTTCTTCCGCCCGTCCGACATCTGCGTCGGGCCGGACGGCGCGGTCTACATCACGGACTGGTTCGACGCGCGCGTCGGCGGGCACGCCGACCTCGACGGCTCGTGCTCCGGAACGATCTACCGACTCGCTCCGAAGGGCTTCACCCCGAGGATCCCGAAGCTGGCGCTCGACACCACCGCGGGACAGATCGCGGCGCTGAAGTCGCCCGCCATCAACACCCGCTACCTCGGGTTCCGGCGGTTGAAGAACCAGGGCGCCGGTGCTTTCGAGCCGGTGGCGGCCCTCCTCGACGACCCCAACCCGTGGATCGCCGCCCGGGCCGTGTGGCTCCTCCCCCACCTCGGCGCAGAGGGTGTCCGGAAGTGCGAAGGCTACCTGCAGGATCCCGACGCCGGGAAGCGGCTTCTCGCCTTCCGCGCCCTGCGGCGCGCGGGCCGCAACATCCTGCCGCATGCGCGGAGTCTCGCCAAGGATCCCTCGCCGCAGGTCCGCCGCGATGTCGCCCTTGCCCTGCGCGACCATCCCGCGGCCCGGACCAAGGCGATCTTCGTGGAACTTGCGCGCCGCTGCGACCCGGCGGACAAGAACGCCGTCGAGGCCATCGGACTCGGCGCCGCCAACCAGGAGAGCGAAATCTGGCTGGCGTTGAAGGAGGCCCTCGCGCCCGGGGCGCCAACGAAGTGGCCCCCCCAGTTCGCGCGGCTCACCTGGCGCCTGTGGCCCGCCGCCGCGGCGGGTGACCTCCAGGCCCGCGCCATGAGCGACAGCCTGCCATCCGAGGCGCGCAAGTTCGCGGTGGAGTCGCTCGCCTTCATCGACGACCGCAAGGCCGTCGACGCCCTGCTCGCCCTGGCCTCCCGCCCATCGCCGGTGAAGGCCGACGCCGCGGCATGGCTCCTGCGCAACGGAACCGGGGAATGGGCGAAGTACGACCTCAAGGCGGAACTCAAGGCCAAGGGGATCTACGACCCCGACACCATCACGGTGACGCCCGTCACCGTCCCGGAGCCGCCGAAGACGAGCAAGCTCCCGCCCCTCGGGGAGATTCTCGCCATGAAGGGCGACGCCGAACGCGGCAAGGCCACCGCCCTGCGCTGCACCGTCTGCCACCAGATCAACGGGATCGGCCCGGACTACGGACCGAACCTGAAGGGCTGGGGCAAGGGCCAGACGCTCGACGTCATCGCACGGTCCATCGTGGATCCCTCCGCCGACATCGCCCACGGCTTCAGGGGAACCGGCGTCGCGTTGAAGGATGGCGGGGCCATCCACGGCATCGCCTTCAACGACGGCGACCCGCTCATCATCCAGTCCACCGGGGGCATCACGCAGATGGTCCCCGGGAATCGCATCAAGAAGAAGTGGAAGCTGAAGCACTCGTTGATGCTCTCCGCCGACCAGCTCGGACTCACCGCCCAGGACGTCGCCGACCTCGTGGCGTGGCTGCGCGTTTACGAGTAGGGAAAATTCCCGCGGGGACGTTCCGCTCCAACCCAAGCCATCCGTGATTACCGATCTCCCTCGCCTCCCGGGAATCCGCTACTGGACCGCCCTCGCCGTGGCGGCGGCGGGGGCCCTCGGCGGCCTTGCATCCGGGGAGCCCGCCGGCCGCCCCGACATCCTCATCCTCGTCGCCGACGACCTCGGCTGGAATGATGTCGGGTGGCACAATCCGGAGATGCGCACTCCCCATCTCGACGCCCTCGTGAAGGCCGGCACCGAGCTCGACTGCCACTACGTCCAGCCGCAATGCACGCCCACCCGGGTGGCCCTTCTCACCGGCCGCTACCCGAGCCGCTTCGGGCCGCATTGCACGCAGGCCGCCAACGAGCGGGCCCTTCCGCCGGGGACCCCGACGCTCGCGTCCCTGCTGAAGACGAAAGGATACACCACCGGCCTCTTCGGGAAATGGCACCTCGGCTCCCTTCCGGAGTGGGGGCCGAACCACTACGGGTTCGATCACAGCTACGGCTCGCTCGCGGGCGCCTGCGGCGTGTGGGACCACCGCTACCGGCTGAACCGCCCGCCATACACGCGAACCTGGCATCGCAACCACGGGTATCTCGACGAGAAGGGGCACTCCACCGACCTGGTCACCGCGGAGGCCATCCGCTGGATGACTTCCATCGCGAGGGACCGCCCCTTCCTCTGCTACGTCCCCTTCCACGCGGTCCACACGCCCCTTGCCGAGAAGGATGAACGCTGGTTCGCAATGAACGCCCACCATCCCGACCCCGACCGCCGGCACTTCGCGGCCTACGTCTCCCACATGGACGATTGCGTCGGCCGCCTCGTGGCCGCCCTGAAGAAACTGAACCGCTTCGAGGACGCGATCATCATTTTCACCTCCGACAACGGGGGGCTGACGGGAGGCTACGGGGGCGGAGCCTATCCCGCGCCCGATCCGAAGCTGAAAGCCGGGTTCTCCTCGAACAAGCCCCTGCGAGGCGGAAAGAGCACCAGCTGGGAAGGCGGGATTCGCGTCCCCGCCTTCGTGCGCGGCCCCGGATTCCCGCGCAAAACGATGTCCGCGCCGATGCACGTCGTCGACTGGTTGCCGACCCTCGCGACGGCCGCGGGCTGCGAACTCCCGGACATGGTCGACGGCGTCGATCTCCTCGCCCACCTCGACCGCCCCCCGCCGGACCGGGCCTTCTACACCGTCTGGGGCGGCACCGGGAGACGCGTCGCCCTCCGGCAGGGCGACTGGAAGATCCGCTCCGACCGCAAGGGTGACAAGCACCGCTGGGAACTCTACAACCTGCGGAGGGACCCGTCCGAAACGACCGACCTCGCCGCCGAGCATCCCGGCAGACGGGACGCCCTCGCCGCCCTCTTTCGCGCCGAACGCGCCAAGGACTTCCAACCCGCCACGCCATGAAACGCTGTCTCCTCGTCCTCCTCGCCACCTGCATCCTGGCCCCCGCCGCCTGGGCCGCGCCGCGTCCCAACATCATCTACATCCTCGCCGACGACCTCGGCTACGGCGACCTGGCGTGCTATCGCGTTGCCGCGCCGGACGCGTCCCGGGCGCTCGAGACCCCCCACCTCGACCGCCTCGCCGCGGAGGGGATCCGCTTCACCCGCCACTACGCCGGCAACACGGTGTGTGCGCCGTCGCGCGCGGTCCTCATGACCGGCCTGCACTCCGGGCACGTCTCCATCCGCGGCAACGGCCCCGGGGCGCTCGCCGACTCGGTGCCCACCGTGGCGCGCCTCCTGAAGGGCGGCGGCTACCACACGGCCTGCATCGGGAAGTGGGGCGTCGGCAGCGGCCTTCCCCTCGACGATCCGCAACGCAAGGGCTTCGACCGTTTCTTCGGCTACATCTCGATGCACCACGCCCACAATTTCTTTCCCGAGTTCCTCGTGCGCGATGGCGCGAAGGAAGCGCTCCCCAACAAGCTCTACCCGGAGTGGAAGGAGAAGGGCCGCGACGGCGCCGGGATCGCGGAAGTACAGGAGGTCTTCGCCCCGCACCTCCTCCAGGAGGAAGTCCTCTCTTACATCGGCGAGGAGGCGAAGACCGCCGCGCCCTTCTTCCTCTATTACGCCCTCAACATCCCGCACGCCAACAACGAGGGCGGACGGATGCCGCCGCGCGGCATGGAGGTGCCCCCCGGCCCCGACGGCCAGCCCGATTACGGCCCGTTCGCCGGGATGGACTGGCCCGACCCGGAGAAGGGGTTCGCCCAGTACATCACCTTCATCGACAACTACGTCGGCGAGATCATGGAATCCCTCGAGCGGCAGGGACTCGAGGAGAGCACCCTCGTCCTCTTCTCGTCCGACAACGGCCCGCACAACGAGGGCGGCCATGACCACCGGTTCTTCGATTCCAACGGGGCGTTTTCCGGCTACAAGCGCTCCCTGACCGACGGCGGCATCCGCGAACCGTTCATCGCCCGCTGGAAGGGGACCATCGAGGCGGGCCGGACCTCGGACCACCTCTCCGGGTTCCAGGACATCCTGCCCACCGTCTGCGAACTCGCGGGCGTCACCGCCCCCGCGAACGACGGGATCTCCCTCGTTCCGACCCTCCTCGGCGCGGGCGAACAGCGGGAACACGACCACCTCTACTTCGAGTTCCACCGCGGCCGCGGCAAGAGCGAGGTCGCCGTCATCCAGGGAACCTGGAAGTTCATCACGCCCTACAAGGACGGGACCATCTCGCCCCACGGGCGCCTCCACAAGCTCAGCAAGGATCCCGCCGAGTCGCAGGATCTTTCCGGCACCTTCCCGAAGAAGGCCGCGGAATTGTTCGCCATCGCGCAGCAGGAACACACCCCCGTCGCGGACCCCCGCCCATGGACCACGCTCTTCGACGGGACCTCCCTGGCATCCTGGACCCGCGGCGACGGCAAGCCGCTCCAGGACGGCGGGTGGACCATCACCGGGGACGCCCTGCACCGCAAGGCCTCGGGCGGCGGCAGCATCTACACCCGCCACGAATACGGCGACTTCGAGCTCGAGCTGGAGTGGAAGATCTCGCCGAAGGGCAACAGCGGCATCAAGTACCGCATGGCCCGCTACGGCAAGAACTGGCTCGGCCCGGAATACCAGGTCCTCGACGATGGCGGACATCCCGACGGCAAGAACGGCCTGAAGCGCACGACGGCCGCCCTCTACGACCTCCTCCCGGCGAACCCGGAGCGGAAGAAGCTCAAGCCGGTCGGCGCATGGAACCACACCCGCATCGTGGCCCGCGGAAGGCGCTTCCAGCACTACCTGAACGGCAGCCTCGTGGTCGACGTGACGGTCGGATCGGACCGCTGGAAGGCCGCCGTCGCGGAGTCGAAATTCAAGAAGGTGGCCGGATTCGCGGAGAACCCGCGGGGCCGGATCATGCTGCAGGATCACGGCGACGAAGTCTGGTATCGCCACATCCGGATTCGCGATCTATAGCGGCGTCGTTGTGCCGACCTTCACCCCGCGCGCCCTCCTCTTTGACTTCGACGGAGTCATCGTCGACACCGAGTGGGCCATCTACGAGACCTGGCACGACCTCTTCCGGGAACACGGGCACCCGCTCCCGCTCGAAACCTACAACCAGTGCATCGGGTCCGACTTCGACAGCTGGTCGCCGAAGACGCACCTCGAGGACCTCACCGGCAACTCCTTCGACTGGCATGACCTCGACGAGTCCCGGAACATCGAGATCCGGAGGACGCTCGAAGGATCCCCGGCCATGCCCGGCGTCGCGGATGCGGTCGCCCACGCCACCGCCCGCGGACTGAAACGCGCCGTGGTGTCATCGTCGTCCCACGACTGGGTCGACGGATGGCTCGAGACGATCGGCCTGGCCTCCGAGTTCGACACCACCGTCTGCCGGGGCGACGCGGCGCGCATCAAGCCCGCCCCCGATCTCTTCCTCGAAGCGGCGCGCCGCCTCGCGGTCGATCCCGCGGACTGCCTGGTCATCGAGGACAGCGTGAACGGCGTCCGCGCCGCCTTGGACGCCGGCATGCCGGTCATCGCCATCCCGAACCGCGTCACCGCCTGCTGCGACTTTTCCATCGCCCACGGCGTCCTCCCGTCCCTCGCGCAGTTGCCTCCCCTCCTCGCCTGAGACACGGGGTCCGCCCCCGGTCCCGGGGCGACGATGCCGCCGTGCAGGCCCCCGTCCCGGAAAATCGGGATTGCCTCCGGCCGTGGTGTGATGATACATATAACGTCGGAGGATCATTGCTTTCACCCCTCATGCTTCACCCATGATGCCCGCAACCCCGCATCCCGCCGCGGCCATTCCGCCGGCACCCCCGGCCCCGATCACCTGTCCGTCCTGCCGCACGGTCCTGGCGGTCGACCCGTCGATCGGACTCGAGGGCCCCTGCCCGATTTGCTCCTATTTCCTGCGCGCCGAAATGCCGGCCGCCGCCGCTCCCTTCAACGCGGCCTCCGCGGAACCGGCCGGGCCACCCGCCACCATCAAGGTCGCCCCGCGGCAGGTCCCCGGCGGACCCGCCCGGTTGGCGGTCCCCGCCGCCAGGGAACCGGTATTCAACGCTCCGAGCTACGAGGCCGCCCCGCAACCCCGCACGGCGACGGGCGGACTGCGGGGTCTTCCCCGCCGGGCCGGCCGGTTTTTCGGAACCTCCGGAGGCCGGATGACACTCGCGTCCATCGGGGTGGTCGCCCTCCTGCTCGTCATCAGCGGGCTCTTTGTCCTCGACCAGCAGCGCAGCGCCCGGCAAATCGACCGGGTGCTTCCCGCCCCCGCCGCGGACGCTGCCCCCGGAGAGGATTCCGCCACCGGGGATGATTCCGCCACCGGGGACGATGCTCCCGCGAGTGCCGCCACTCCGGTCTCGCTTCAATCCGACAGTCCGGAGCTCGCCATTCCCGGCCCCCTCGAGATTCGCGACCGGTAGCGGCCGAAGGGCCCCTTACAACCCGGGGGGATGCCGCCGGGTGTGCCCCTTGGCTTTGCGCGGCGCGGTCCTCCACCGCGGACCATCCTGCGTGGTGGTCCCCTGCGTGTCGAACCGCAGCCCCGCGATGACGAGATAGACGTGCCCCTTGCGGGCATACACCGTGATCCACTTGCCGGCGCCGCGCTTGCCGTACTTCAGGAATCCCCGCGAGGGCATCTGGTCCTCCAGCAGGCCCGCATTCCGCAGGACGTACGACGCCGCTCCCGAACAATCGTAGCCGCTGTCATTCAGCCGGGCATGACCGCCCCCCCACTTGTAGGGCAGTCCCGCGATGCGGTTCGCGGCCGCGATGGCCCGCTTCACTTCCACCGGGGCCCCCGACGGGGCGTAGGCCACGCCCCCGTGCAGCTCGGCGACCCGCCCCCCGGTGACCCGGTAGGCGACGGCGGCAGGACGGCCCTTGCCGCGCTTGACCTTCTTGTGCCGGGAACACCCGGCGTTCAGGAGAATCCCGGCCCCCAGGGCCAGGACGGTAATCATGCGGAGATACATGCTTAAGTAAGAGTGATGGTCCGCCATGATAAACCAAACCGCCCCGGAGGTCGATCCCATTCTCGTTCGTGCTGTCAATCCACTCGTATACGTATACGAGTGGATTCACAACGGGCCTCCTCCCATCGGGTCTAAACCGCTGCTGGCGAGGGGTCTGCGACCTTCCTACCCTCAATCTCGATGCGCGAATCCCCCCTCGCGGCCGCCACCGTCTTGCTTGCCGCCGGCCTCCTCCCCGCCGAGGTCCTGCTGGTGGATCATTTCGACGGCAGCGGCCTCGACTTCGCCAAGTGGGAGGTCCCCACACCCTATCTGGGACGGACCCAGATGCGCGCCATCGCCCCCGAGGTCGCCAATGGCGTCTGCCGCCTTGCCCTCGACACCCATAACCCCACAGCCCTCGTCCCGGGCGATTCCTTCTGGGGGAGCGAGATCCGCACCCTCGCGGAATATCCGCGCGGTGAGGGCCTGATCGTGGAGGCCAGGACCCGCTTCGTCGGTCCGATCGCCGGTGGCATGATCGGCTCGGTCTTCACTTACGAGTATAACGAGCAACCCGGGGCGCAGCACGACGAGATCGACATCGAGTTGCTCAGCAACGATGTCGCCGCCGGCAACGAGCGGGTCCTCACGAACGTGTTCGAGGAAGGCTTCACGGATTCCGGTGACGCGGCCTTCGCGGTTGTCGCGGGGCTCGACCTCACGCAGTTCAACGTCTGGCGGATCGAATGGCTGCCCGACCGGGTGAGATGGTTGGTAAACGGCACCCTCGTGCGGGAGGACTTCTCGCCGGTTCCGGACGAGGCCCAGCGCGTGCACCTCAATTTCTGGGCCCCCAACCAGAATTTCTCCATCGCCTACGACCCCGCCCTGCAGCCGGTTGCCGACCCCGCGCAGAATTCCGTCTATCACTACGAGATTGACTACGTGCGCGTCGAGCGGCCCGGCGGCGCGACGTTGCCGGAAGTGCTGGCGAATGGCGGATTCGAAGCGGCGGACCTCGCCGGATGGCTGACGACCGGCAATTCCTTCCGGGAGTCGGGTCCCCAGCCCCGCACCGGCGACGGTGTCCTGAAGCTCTTCCAGAATTTCTCCGGCGCCAACAACACCTCCCTCGCCTACCAGACCCTCGCCGCGGAGCCGGGCGCGCATTACGTGTTCTGCGGATACGGCCGCAATGGGAATTCCGACGGCAACGACCTCCTGCAGCCCGGCAACAGCGCCCTCCTGAAGATCGTGTGGCGCCACGCCGACGGCAGCGAGATCGGATCGGTCGAACAGCCGGCCGCGGAACATCTCGGACCGGACACCCCGCCCCAGGCATGGCAATTCATGCAGGTCTCCGGGACCGCCCCGCCCGGGACGGCCAGCGCCGAGGTGTTCGTGATCCACCTCTACATCGTGAATCCCGGCCCCGACAACGGATCCAGTTGGTTCGACGACCTCCATTTCTGCCGGTCGTCGAATCGCGCCCTCCGCATCGTGTCGCTCGGGGTCGACGATTCCGCGGTTCGGGTCACGTGGAACTCCCACCCGTGCGAACGCTACGCATTGGAGCGATCCAGCAACGGCGCCGACTGGGCTTCGGTGCAATCCGCCATCCCAGGGGCGGCCGCGCCGGCCACCATCACCACCACAGTGGTTCCCCTCGAGGGCGGGTCCGCGACCTTCTACCGCGTCAGGAAGGATCCCTGAACCGCGGCCCGGGTTCTTCCCCCGCGGCGGCCGCCGATCACATCAGCGGACCTTGTCGATCCAGAGGTTCCCCTTGGTGATGGTTCCCTTCGGGAAGGCGCGCGACGAGCCATCGCACATGAGGGCATGGCACTTGCCGCCCGGATAGCGGAACCAGCCGTCGCCCCGCGAGGAGTCCTCGTCGGGACCCACCGGAATCTTCTGGTCAAACTGTCCGATCGGCCCGGTGTCGCCGACCGCCGAATAAACCCGGTAGGCCGAGGCGTTCGCCTGGTTCAGGTTGCCCGGGTTCTGGCAACCGTCGGCCATGAGAATGATATCGCTGACCCGCTCGATCTGGGTGGCATGGATCGAGTTCCGGGCCACATCGCCATACTGCGTGACGTCGGGACAGACCGCGAAGTTCATCGAGAAGGTGATCGGATGCGAATACTCGTTCACCTTCACCGGGAGCCGGGCATTGGGGCCGATAAACTTGCTGTCGAGCTCCCGGTAGGGCGTCCGGCCATGCAGGTATTCATCGAGCAACTGCGCGTAGGAGCGGTTCGCTCCCTCGGTGTTGTTCCAGCACGGCGGGTAGAACATGTTGTTGTCCGCCATGTAGCCCCCCGAGGCCACCCCGATCTCGCGCAGGCGGCTGAGCGTCTTGGCGGACTGCGCGGCCTGGTTCACCTTCGCCATCGCCACGAAGAGCAGCGACGCCAGCGTCACGATGATCGCGATCACCACCAGCAGCTCCACGAGTGTGAAGCCGCGGCGTCTCAGCGGGGGTATGCTCATGCCAAAGGATCGTCTAAGCCATGTTGGCGTCAAGGATTCTCCTGAACGACGTAGGCCTTGAACGTCTCGGAGGCGGCGGTGTCGGACGCCACCACTTCGCCCCCGGTCCCCGCAATGGAGGTCTGCCCGGCCACCGGAGTGAAGCTCCCCAGCCCGTTGAGGGTGGTGGACGACAGGAGGCTGTAGGTCACCCCGGCCTCGCTCTGGAAGGTAATGTCGGCCTGGTTCCCGGTCTTCGTGATGTTCACAATCTCGAACTGCGGCGTTTCGACCACGAGCCCGAAGTTGATGTTGTCGTAGAATACGGTCGACGGTTCGAAGTTGTTGGTCTGCGTGAGAAACCCGAACTGCAGGAGCTGCCCGCCCAGGACGGAGCCATCGATGTCGATCTTGATCGAATACCTATCCCACGTGGCCGGGAGGTTGGTGGTATCCACCGTGAGAAATTCGCTGAGTGAAAAATTGTTGGCTGGATCGAGGACCTTGACGAATGCCAAGGCGGTCGAGTTGCCGGAGATATCGCCCCCTTTGGCATCGAACTGGAAGCACCAAGTGCCCGAGTCTGAGGACGCGATCTTCTGCTCCTGGAAGGTGTTGGCCTCCACGGTGGAATTGAGTCCGCCGGCATCCTGGTCGGTATTGTTGTAATCACCGAGAATGGCAATCCCCTGGTTGCCCTGGGCGGCGCCGCCTTCGCTGCTCCACACGTAGGAGAAGTTCGCTCCGGGCGGCAGGTTGTTCGGTGCCGGAAAGGTCCCGTAGCCGTATCTGTACACTCCAGCCGGATCAAAAACATTGCCGAAGACAATCCAACCGTCATCGCTGAGGGCGGAACCGCTGGCTTGGGTCAGGGTTTCGAAATTCTGCGAGTAGGCCTCCAGACCGCCCAATTCGGACGAGATCTTGGTGAACTTGACGTTGTCGTACTGCACGCCCGAGGGCTCGTACTTGGAGGCCGTGTTGAGGAAGCCGAACTGCAGGATCTGGCCGGCCAGGGCGACGCCATCGACATCGACACTGATCGTGTAGGTCATCCACTCAACCGGCAGGTTGCTGGTCTCGATGACCTTGAAGGTCGTGAGGCTGAACCCGGTGTTGGGGTTGAGGATCTTGATGAAGGCCTTGGCCGTCGAGGTCCCGGCGAGGTCGCCCCTCTTGGCGTCGAACTGGAACTGGTATCTCCCGAAGTCGCCGTTCGTGATGACCCGCTCCTGGAAGACGTTGGCCTCGATGAGGTTGCAGATCGTGGCGTCATGATCGCCGTTCTGGTAATCGCTGAAAACGACCAGTCCCTGGGCCCCCTGCTCCGCGCCCCCTTCCCCGGTCGTGATCAGGGAGAATGCCGCCGCGTCCACGTTGTTGGGAGCCGGGTTGGTGCCGTAACCGTAGAGGTAGCCTCCCGTCGAATCGAAGACGTTCCCGAATACCAGCCAGCCGTCGTCGCCGAGGGCCGTCACGGTGCTGTTGTCATAGGACTCGAAATCCTGGCAATAATCCTCGAGTCCCGGCGGGTCAGGCGGGAGACCGAAGCTCACGTTGTCCAGCTGCACGCCGGAGGGGTTGTCGCAGCAGGCCTTGATGGAAAAGCCGAACTGGAGCAGAAAGCCCTCGTCGAAGGCGCCATCGATGGCGATATCGAGCGAGTAGGTGCCCCAGGTGACCGGGAGGGAGGTCAGATCAAGCACCTCGTCGAAGACGATGGAGCCGTCGGCGGGATCGACGACCCGGATGAAGGCCTCCGCGGTGCTGGGCGAGGCGAGATCCCCGGCCTTGGCGTCGAACGTGAAGCTGTAGGTGTCCACGTCCGTCAAGGCGATGGTCTGCTCCTGGAAAAGGATCGACTCGATCAGGTTGTTGCTCCCGTCGCGGTGGTCCCCGTTCTGGTAATCGCTGAAGGCCACGAGCCCCTGGGCTCCCTGGTCCGGTCCGCCTTCCCCGGCCGTGATGAGGGAAAAGGCCGGGGCCGCCGGGTTGTTCGGCGCCGGGCACGGGCAGGCCGGCGCGTAGTTGTAGAGTTCCGTCGTGCCGCTCGGGTCGAAGACGACGCCGAATACATTCCAGCCGTCATTCCCAAGCGCATCAGGGTCCGATTGGGTCAGTCCCTCGAAATCCTGCGCGTAGTTCGTGATCTGCGCGTTGGAGAGCGAAGGGATGGCGATCGCGGCGAGCGCGATGGTCAAGAGGGTCCTTTTCTTCATGGGTTCGGTGAGGTTGAATGTAATGATGTGGGGTTTAATTCGGGAGGCGTGGAAACAATACGGCGGGGCCCGGTGGCCGAACCCCGCCGCGGTATGGTCTGAAATACTGGTTCGCTTAACGACGCCGACGACGCAGAAGCACGAGGCCCGAAAGGCCAAGCAGCATCGCGGAGGTGGGCTCCGGGGTGAAGGAGATGTTGTCGTAGATCACGGTCGAAGGCTCAAAGTCGTTCGTGTTCGCGAGGAAACCGAACTGCAGGATCTGGCCTCCCAGGCCATTGACATCAATGTCCATCGAGTAGGTGCCCCACGTTGTGGGCAGAGCGGTGGTGTCGACG
>JABDMC010000299.1 GCA_013001695.1 Akkermansiaceae bacterium | reverse complement strand
TGTAGAATCCCTTCCCGAGAATGTCATTCCACGAGGTGGTCTGGTGGCATTCGAAGCACTGGCTGACTTTCGCGTGCGGCTTCCCGGCCACCTTCGCCGAGATCATCTTGAAATGCATCATGTAATGGCTGGGCGGAGCCTGGTGGCAATGCGCGCATTCGCGGGAACGCGCCGATGGATGCTGAAACTGCGGGATGGTCCACTTCCGTGTCTCGTGACAGGCCGCACAATCCGATCCGAAGAGATCAAAGTGTCGATCGTCCCTGCTGTGACAACTCGCGCAGTCCATGGCCCGGACGATCGGCTTCATGGCCGGGGCGGTGGCTGGCATGGCCGCCTCGGCCTGCCCGCTGATCAGCCAGTGCCGCAATCGTTCCGCCGCGGCCTTCGCCTCGCTGCCAGATTCCCCGGCCGACAGGCGCTCCATGCCGATCTTGGCCAGGAGCTCATGGTCCATTTCCGACATCCGCGCCGGAGCGTGCCGGTGCTCGCGATGGCACTCGGCACAGTTTCCGATGTCGGCATGGAAAGCGGTCGGCTGGCGTTGCAGGACGGAAGTCGCGTTGGCGTGACATTGTATGCAATTGGCATCCTCCACCCCTCGGTGCGGCGTGTGACATGCTGCGCAGTCGTTCTCGAGAAAGGCATGGCCCTTCGAGAGCGGGCCGGGATTGGCGAGCGGAGCCAGTCCCGCCGCGTCGTCACGAAACAGCAGCCAAGCCGCACAGGCGACTCCGCTCCCGAGCGCAAGGACGATCAGGGCAGTCTTCAGGATAGCCATCGGAGTCCGTAGTGGAGTTCGGAGTACACGTGCAGCGCCAAGAGAAGGTAGAGGAAAACCGAAATCGCGATGTGGATCTTGAGCCATTTCGAGAAGGCTCTCTTGAAGGTCTCGTGGGTCCGCAGCGCGAACTCCACATCGGCGATCGACTCGGAGAGCCGAATCGCCTGCGCCTCCGCCGCGTGCGGACCGTGTTCCAGCACGGGCTCCACGAGCCGTAGCAGGAAGGACCGGAGCATCCCCGGGCTTCCGAAGAAACCGGCTCCGCCCTCCGCACCCAAACGCGCCACCACGAGGTCATAGTCAGTCCGAAGTTCCTTCAGCGTGCTCTTCTTTTCACGAATCTCCCGGCTGATGCTCGACATCAGGTAGCGGCCGACGAATCCGCTGAGCACGACAATCATCGTCAATGCTGTCAGAGCGATCCCAATCGGGCTCTCGAATTTGTGACCGGTGTGAATCACCACCAGGATGGGTCCGAGCACCCCGGCGTAAATGTGAACCGTCAGCAAGGTTCGCATCGGGACGCGCCGCGTGACGAACCTCTTGAGGGGCTTGATGCGCTTGATGATGAGGTAAAGGAGGGGAACCAGCATCAGTGCCGCACCTGCGATCCCGAAAAACAGGCCCCAGCCACTTCCTGGAAAATCTGGATTGGCGTGCAGGAGGAAACCGAGCCAAATCAACATCATGAAGAGGACCAGTCCGCTGATGATGATCTTTTCGCGCTCCTTCACTGCTACTCCTCCACCGTGATGGGTTCCACTGCGACCGCCTGGCAGGCGAGAATCAGGCCGCCCGCCTTGTCTTCCTCGGAAAGGGCGTCGTCGCATTCCATGCTCACTTTCCCGGAGAGCAATTTCACCTTGCAGAGGCCGCACTGGCCGGAGCGGCAGGAGTTGTCGATGTCGACACCGATGCCCTCTGCCGCGTCCAGAACCGTCTGCCCGGCGGGCAGCGGCACCGACTTCCCCGAGGTCTTGAATGTGACCTTGGTGGCTTCGGTCTCCCCGCCTTCCACCGGGGTCGCGGGTTGCGCTACCGGCTTCTTCGCCGGCCCAAAGGCCTCCGTTTTCACCTGTTCATCAGGGACGCCCAATCCACGAAGGATCTCCACCATGGCGTCCATCATTCCGGGCGGACCGCACACATGAACGCGCCGCTTCTCGATCTCCGGCACGAGATGTCCCACGATACCCTCTGTGAAATATCCCCTCAGTCCCATCCAGATTGTCCCCGCCTCGCGTGTCATCGAGGCATAGACGTTGAGATTCGAATGAAGTTCTTGCAG
>JABDMC010000292.1 GCA_013001695.1 Akkermansiaceae bacterium | reverse complement strand
CTTCCGGGAGACGGTGTCAGGCCGCGGGGCGGGAAGTCGTTCCGGGGAGGTAGAGGAGATTGGGGGCGCCGCCGCAGGGAACCCAGGTGCGCTTCGCTTCCGGGGTCCGGGAGAGGCGCGGGTCGATGCGCCGCAGGCGGACGCGCGGCGGGGACGACGGGGCGCCGTCGGCCGGCGACAGGGAGACGTTCATCACGACCTCCCCGCGGGCGCTCCGGCAACCGAAGCGCAGGGCCTCGTGGCGGGAGCGTTGATTGACCAGCCGGTAGCTGCGGATGCCGGACGCCCCCCGCTCCTGGAGTTTCCGGGTCGCGAGCCATTGCCGCGAGTCCGTCCCGTAATCGACGAAGATGATCTCCCATCGCTTCGCCAGGTCCCCGGCGCGGCGGGCGAGTTCGTCGTAGAGCGCGTCGAGGTGCTCGGGATGGTCGCAGACCGGCACCACGAGACTCAGGAATTCCATCGTCTTCGCGTGAGGCGAGCGGTTCGATGCCGGTCGCGGCACCAGAAACAGCGGATTGGGGGGTCGGTTCATTGTGGGTGGGTGTTTGCAGTTGTGGGTGGGATGGACCCAGTGGGCCGCATCGCGGCCTCACCATATCAGATTAATTTTTAAAAGTTGATTAAATTTTACGTATATTAATTAAATCGGTGGAAGCCACGCATTTAGTTAATATTTATTAAATACCTCCGCGGTGGCGGGACGGCCGGCGGGTGCGGGGGCCGGACCATGGCGGGGCGGTTGCGGCCGGGGGTGGCGCGGTCGTCAGGTCTCCGCGATGTCGCCGGCGGCGGGGCGCCGGGCCATGACCCCGTCGACGGTGGCGTGGATGAGGTTGCGGCGGGTTCGGGGGACCGGGCGGAGGGAGGCCACGAGTCCCGAAGTGCGGTCCGCATCGTAGTGGAGGATGAGTTTCGTCCGCGCGGGGTCGACCTCGGCGTGGGCGATCTCGGACCAGTAGATGACCTGCATCTTGTCCCTGGGATTGAAGAAGGGGAAGATCTCGACGCCGAGCGGCGTGAAGATGAGGTAGGCGTGCCGGACGCAGCGCAGCCCGATCCGGAAGAACAGGGCCGCCACCGGCAGGGGGAGGAGAAACGCCCAGCGGGGAAGGAGGGGGCGCTCGGGAAGGAAGGCGAAGAAGGCCAGGATCACGGCGAGGCCCGCGGCGGCGGCCCCGAGCACGAAGAAGAGGTGCCCCTGGCCGGCGCGGGTGAAACGCAGTTCCTTGTGCGGTTCGGCGAGTGGTTTCGGGGAGGGCATGGGCGAAGGGGGGCGAAGTCGGCCGGTTCCCGGATTGATCGAGGCAGGGGTTCGAGCGGACCGGCGGCGTCACGCCTCCCGCCGCCGGGGGCGCTCATGCTTGCGGTTCCCCGGTCTCCCATCCGCGAACCGCTCGAAGGTCGCGCCGGCCGTCCGGTGCCTGCCGGGAGAGTGCTTGTCCATGCCGCGGGCAGCATCGGGGAGGGGCGCGCCCGGTGCCAAGGGAATTCCCGGGGAGGAACCTTGCGATGGCGTCCCGCTGTGTTAGGAAGGTATCGATGGCTTCTTGGAGGATCGGGACAGTGCTGGTGGCGGGGGCCGTCCTGCTTTCCGGCGGGAACGCCGAGGAGGAGGGGCGGGAGGCCGCCTTCGCGGAAGCCCGCCGGGAGATGGTCGTCCGCCAGTTGCAGGGGCCCGGCCGCGGCATCAAGGACGCGCGCGTCCTCGCCGCGATGGGGAAGGTGCCCCGGCACGAGTTCGTCCCGGAGGACATGCGGCGCTCGGCCTACATCGATTCGCCCCTGCCGATCGGGCACAACCAGACGATTTCGCAGCCGTTCATGGTGGCCTTCATGACGGAGGCGCTGCGCCCCGAACCCACCCACCGCGTCCTCGAGATCGGGACCGGCTCCGGCTACCAGGCGGCGGTCCTGTCCCTGCTCGTCAAGGAGGTCTACAGCATCGAGATCGTGAAGCCGCTCGCGGAGCGCGCCGCCGGGGACTTGAAGCGGCTGGGGTACCGGAACGTCACGGTGAAGGCGGGCGACGGATACAAGGGGTGGAAGGAGCACGCGCCCTTCGATGCCGTCATCGTGACCTGCGCGCCCGATCACGTTCCGCAACCGTTGGTCGACCAGTTGAAGGAGGGCGGGCGCATGATCATCCCGGTCGGCGCCCAGGGCCGCGTGCAGAGCCTCTACGTGATGGCCAAGAAGGACGGGAAGGTGGAGCGGAAATCCGTGATGCCGGTGCGCTTCGTGCCGATGACGGGAGAGGCCGGGAAGAAGCGCGAATGACGGCCCGCGCCGCCGGGGTCACCCTCCTGCCCGCCACCGCCATCGTGGTGGGCAACATGATCGGGACCGGGATCTTCACGAGCCTTGGGTTCCAGGTGGCCGACATCCGGTCGGGGTTCGTCCTGATGACACTCTGGGTGCTCGGCGGGGTCTTCGCCCTTTGCGGGGCGCTCTGTTACGGGGAGCTGGCGGCGGCGTTGCCGCGCTCGGGCGGCGAGTATCATTTCCTGGGCCGGATCTATCACCCCGCGGTGGGCTTCCTCGCCGGCTGGGTGTCGGCCACGGTGGGCTTCGCGGCGCCGGTGGCCCTGGTGGCCATGGCCTTCGGGGAATACCTGGCGAGCGCCACGCCGGTTCCGGTGGCGGCGGCCTCGGGCGGGGTGGTGGCGGTGGTGGCCGGCGTGCACCTCTGCGAGATCCGGATCGGGGGCCGGTTCCAGAGCGTCTTCACGCTCCTGAAGGTCGGGATGATCGTGATGCTCGCCGGGGCCTTCTTCGTGTTTGGCGAGGACCAGGGGGTGCGCTTTCTCCCGGGGCCGGGCGACGCGGCGCTGCTGGTGAGCGCCCCCTTCGCGGTGGCGCTGGTGTTCGTGATGTATGCCTACTCCGGTTGGAACGCGGCGACCTACGTCGTGAACGACGTCCGGGATCCCCAGCGCACCGTGCCCCGCGCGTTGTTTGCCGGCACCCTCCTGGTGACCGTTCTCTACATCGGGCTGAACGCGGCCTTCCTCCACGCCGCGCCGATGGAGATTCTCGAGGGGGAGGTGGAGGTCGCCCAGGTGGCGGCCGAGGCCGCCTTCGGTTCGCGGGGGGGAAGCCTCGTGGCGCTCTTGATCTGCCTCGGGCTGCTGTCGTCGCTGAGCGCCATGACCTGGGCGGGACCGCGGGTGGCGGTCACCATGGGGGAGGACTACCGGCCGCTGCGGTGGCTGGCGGTGCGCTCGAAAAAGGGCGTGCCCTACGTGGCGGTCCTCTGGCAAACCGCGATCGTCTACCTGCTGCTGATCGACGGCACCTTCGAGGCGGTGCTGGTTTACATCGAGCTGCTCCTGATCCTCTCGGGGTTTCTCACCGTGGCGGGGGTGATCTGGCTGCGGTGGCGCGAGCCCGGGCTGGAGCGTCCCTACCGCGCGTGGGGGTATCCCCTCACGCCGGTGATCTTCCTCGGGATCAGCGCCTGGATGATCGTCTACATGGTGCGTGCGAAGCCGGTCGAATCGGGATGGAGCCTGGCCACCCTGGTGGCAGGGGCCCTGGTCTACCTCGCGGCGCGGCGCGGGTAGGAGCCGGACCGGGGGCTTGCGGGACGGGCCGCCCGGTGGTTGCGTGTCGCCGGGTGACGGGATGGATTTGAGCGCCGACATCGGGACCGCATTGCGCGACGTCCTCGCGCGGGAAGGCGTCGAGGCCAGTCTCATCGAGACGCACATCTCGTGGGTGGTGCTGGCGGGCGAGTGGGCCTACAAGATCAAGAAGCCGGTCCGCTACGACTTCCTCGACTTCTCGACGCCCGCGAAGCGGCGGCATTTCTGCGAGGAGGAGGTGCGCCTCAACCGGCGGTTCGCCCCGGGGCTCTACGTGGGGGTCGTCCCGGTGACGCGGTCCGCGGCGGGCCTCACGCCCGGCGGCCGCGGCGAGGTCGTCGATTACGCCGTGAAGATGCGGCGCTTCCCGCAGGAGGCCCTCCTCAGCGAGATCGCCGCGGCGGGGGATTTTGCGGACGGGATGGCGGACGCCATCGCGGCGGCCCTCGCGGCGGCGCACCGCGAGGCGCGGCGCGCCCCGGCCGGCAGCCGTTTCGGGTCCCCGGCCGAGATCGCCTCCTGGGCGGACGAGAACCTCGGGGAGCTGGCGGCCCACGTCACCGGGGAGAAGCGGCGCGAGGCCCTGCGCCGCATCGATGCCTGGACGCGCGCCGCGGAGGACCGGCTCGCGGTCGGATTCGCGGCGCGGCGGGAGGAGGGGTTCATCCGCGAGTGCCACGGCGACCTGCACCTCCGCAACATCGCGTGGCTCGACGACGGGCCGGTCTTCTTCGACTGCATCGAGTTCAACGAGTCCCTGCGCTGGATCGACGTGATGAGCGAAGTGGCCTTCGTGGTGATGGATCTCGAGGACCGGGGGCTTGTCGCGCCGGCGCGCCGGTTCCTCGACCGCTACCTCGCGGCGGGGGGCGACTACGGGGGCCTCGCGGTCTTGCGCTACTACCTCGTCTACCGCGCCATGGTGCGGGCCAAGGTGGCGGTCCTGCGGGAAGAGGAGGGGGGACTGAGCCGCGAGGAGGACGCCGCCCTGTGGCGGGAGTACGACACCTACCTCGCACTCGCGCGGCGTTTCACCGGCGCCGGCAGCCCGCGGCTCGTGGTCCTGCACGGCCTGGCGGGCGCGGGGAAATCGACCTTGGCGGCGGCGCTGGTCGAGGCGGCGGGCGCGGTGCGGGTGCGCTCCGACGTGGAGCGCAAGCGGCTCTTCGGCCTGGGTGCCGGGAAACCGAGCGGATCGCCGGTGGAAGGAGGGATTTACTCCGCGGCCGCGAACGAGGCGACCTACGGGCGGATGGCGGCCTGCGCGGCAGCCATTGTGCGGGCCGGGTGGACGGCGGTGGCGGACGCCACCTTCCTGAGGCGCGCCGACCGGGAACGCTTTCGCGATCTCGCCGGGGATCTCGGGGTGGAAATGGTGCTGGTGGACGTCACGGCGCCCATGGAGGTGCTCGAGGATCGGGTGGCGGCGCGGGAAGCGGCGGGGACCGGCCCGTCGGAAGCCGGGGTGGAGGTTCTGCGCCACCAGGAGGAAATGCGCGAGCCCCTCGCGGGGTGGGAGCTGGAGCGGCGGGTGGGGGTCGATTCGACGCGGCCGCTCGATGCGGACGCCCTGGCGCGCCGGGCCGGGTGCGCGGGCGGGCCGTTCGCCCTCCCGGGATGAGTTGCAATACGCTGCACCCCGCCTACTAATGTCCCCGGATGGCGTTCCGGTTGGTCAGCGAGTATTCCCCGAAGGGGGACCAGGAGCAGGCCATCGAAAAGCTCGTGAAATCGGTGGAGGCCGGCAACGCCCACCAGACGCTCCTCGGGGTCACCGGCTCCGGAAAGACCTTCACGATGGCGAATGTCATCGAGCGCATCGGGAAGCCGGCGCTCATCATGAGCCACAACAAGACCCTCGCGGCGCAACTCTACTCGGAGTTCAAGAACTTCTTCCCGCACAACGCGGTGGAGTACTTCGTGAGCTACTTCGACTACTACCAGCCGGAAGCCTACATCCCGCGGACCGACACCTACATCGAGAAGGACTCGTCGATCAACGACGAGATCGAGCGCCTGCGGCTGAGCTCGATGGGCTCGGTCCTGACGCGGCCGGACACCATCGTGGTGGCCTCGGTGAGCTGCATCTACGGACTCGGGTCGCCGGAGGACTACAAGGGGATGATGGTCCCGGTGTGGGAGGGGCAGGAGGTCTCCCGCGACGATTTCCTGAACCAGCTCGTGAACCTCCTCTTCGAGCGCAACGACATCGCCTTCGGCCGGGGGAAGTTCCGGGTGCGCGGGGACGTGGTGGAGGTCCAGCCGGCCTACCTCGAGGACAGCGCCGTCCGGATCGAGTTCTTCGGCGACGAGGTCGACCGGGTGTCGTCGATCGACGCCATGACGGGGGCCGTGATGGAGCGCCTCGAGCGGCACACGTTCTTCCCGGCCAAGCAGTTCGTGACGCCCAAGGAGAAGATGGAGCGGGCCATGATCGCGATCCGCGCCGAGATGGAGGAGCGCATCGCCCACTTCGAGAAGAAGGGGAAGCTCATCGAGGCCCAGCGGCTCAAGATGCGCACCGAGTATGACCTCGAGATGATGGCCGAGATGGGATTCTGCCAGGGGATCGAGAACTACTCGCGCCACATGACCGGCCGGAAGCCGGGCGAGCGGCCGTATTGCCTGATCGATTTCTTCCCCGACGAGTTCCTGACGCTCGTCGACGAGAGCCACGTCAGCGTTTCCCAGATCCGCGGGATGTACGAGGGCGACATGAGCCGCAAGCGGGTCCTCGTGGAGCACGGGTTCCGGCTCCCGAGCGCCCTCGACAACCGGCCCCTGCGCTTCAACGAGTACATGGAGCTGACCAGGCAGC
The DNA here is from genome assembly GCA_013001695.1 of Akkermansiaceae bacterium. Lineage (GTDB taxonomy): Bacteria > Verrucomicrobiota > Verrucomicrobiia > Verrucomicrobiales > Akkermansiaceae > Roseibacillus_B. The sequence continues at coordinate 5,344 of JABDMC010000292.1, read as the reverse complement.
GGGTCTACGTGAGCGCCACCCCGGGGGCCTTCGAGGTGGTGAACTCGCGGCCGGAGAACAAGGGCTACATCCCGGTGCACGGCAACCAGGAGCGCGGGATCGATCCCATCAAGCTGCGGCAGTTGCGGATCACGCCGAGCCCCACCGACCAGCCCGTCGAGGACTTCGATGTGACGAGGAACGGGACGCTGCTGATCGTCGAGCAGATCATCCGGCCGACGGGGCTGCTGGATCCGGTGGTGACCATGAAGCCGCTGGCGGGCCAGATCGACGCCACCATCGAGTTGTGCCGGCAGCGGATCGAGCGGAAGGAGCGGGTCCTCGTGACGACCCTCACCAAGAAGACCGCCGAGGATCTCACCGAGTACCTGCAGGGGGTGGGGCTGAAGGTGAGCTACATCCACGCCGACATCGACGCCGTGGAGCGGGTCGAGATCCTGCGGCGCCTGCGGGCCGCGGAGGTCGACATCGTGGTGGGGATCAACCTCCTGCGCGAGGGGCTCGACCTGCCGGAAGTCTCGCTGGTGTGCATCCTGGACGCCGACAAGGAGGGGTTTCTCCGCAACGACACGGCCCTCATCCAGACCGCGGGCCGCGCCGCGCGCCACATCAACGGCGAGTGCGTCCTGTTCTGCGACGAGGTGACCGATTCGATCCAGCGGCTGCTCGACGTCACCGAGTATCGCCGCGCCCGGCAGCGGGCCTACAACGAGGAGCACGGCATCACCCCGCAGAGCGTGCAGCGCGCCGTGCAGGAGAGCCTGCACCAGTACCTGAAGGACGCCAGCGATGCCGAGAAGCTGAACCGCTCCATCGTCTCGGACGACGAGGCGGTCTATGATGTCGTCAATGTCCTCATGGAGCTGGAGCGCGACATGGCGGAAGCGGCCTCGAAGCTCGAATACGAGAAGGCCGCCCACCTCCGCGACCAGATCAAGGAGCTGAAGCGGCGCGCGGGGCTGGAGACGGATGAGAAAAAGCCGGTGGACTATGCCAAGGGGTAGAGGGGCGAAAGGGCTGGAAGCGGCGAAAACGTAGGGTTCTTGGGTTCCTGCGGCCGGCCGTGGCCGAATGGTTCAGCGGCATTAAACACTTGTGTTGACCCGCATGATCAGGGTAAACCACCACTCCGTTCACCCGCCGGCCGGAGCCCCATTCGGAACTGTTCCCTCGCCGCCGGACTGCACCTGCCACCCGCCATGCCTGCTCATTTGCTCCCCACGCCCTTGTCGCGGAGCGCCCTCGCCGGGGCGTTCCTGATCTCCACCCTGGGACCGCTCAGCGCCGCGGTCACCGACTGGGAATTCCAGAAGGGTCCCGGATACTTCCAGTTCGCCGATGACGTGCAGCCCACGGTCGAAGGCGGCTGGTTCGTCTACGTCGCGGTGTGCGCCGCGCCGGGCGACGCCGCCAGCGCGACCATTTCGGGCGGCGGGATCGCCGGCACCCTGCCCCTTGCCTTCGAGGACGGGGAATGGTTCATCGAGGAATTCTACGGATCGCAGGCCGCCATGAACGCGGTCTTCCCGAGCAGCTCCAGCTACACCCTGACCCTGAGCGGCGGCACCCTCGGGACCGTCAGCCAGACCTTCGCGGTCGGGGCGGCGAACTACCCGGCCATCCCGTACCTCACCGGGGTGGACCTGAGCCGCGCCGTGAACATCGAGGCCGTCTCGCCGTTCACCTTCCACTTCAACTCGCCCGGGCCGAACGGCGACTTCGTCTACTTCGAGTTCGAGGACAAGGCGGGGCTGGGCGCTTTCTTTGACGGGCCGGAGGTCACCACCCCCGCGACCAGCGCCACCATGGCGGGCAACACCCTGCCGGAGGGCGGCTGCTTCGAGGCCAACCTCGGCTTTGACAACGAGGAGACCATCCCGGCCGACCCGGCGGGGTTCAACACGGAGGGCTTCGTCTTCCACTCGCGGGTCACCATCTTCGACGTCTTCACCATCCTCGACCGCGAGCCGGAGGAGATCGTGGGCGCCTGGCAGTTCGGCGACGGAAACGCGAACGTATCCGGGGTGCTCGTCTTCCAGGAAGACGGCACCTACTTCCATGCCGAGGACGGTGACGATCAGCCCGGCGATCCGGACGGCATGGAGCGCGGGACCTACACGTGGGACGACATCAGCGGCATCCTCACCGCCACCCAGAACGTCGACACCAACGGTGGCTTGGGATTATCGCTGCCGGTGGGGATGTTCACCGCCTTCATCGATGGCAGCACCATGACGCTCGCCGACGCCGAGCAAACGGACATCCTCCATCGCGTTGCCAGCGTCACGAGCCCGATCGAGGGCGGCTGGCGCATTTGCGACGGCGGGACCAACGACACCGGGGTGCTCGTCTTCCTCGCCAACGGGAGCTACTTCCACGCCGAGGTCGACGACCCGGGCGGGATGGAGCGCGGGACCTACTCGTGGGACCCGGGGACGGAGGTCCTCACCGCCACCCCGGCGGTGGACACCAACGGGACCCTCGGCCTCTCGGACCCCGCGGGCGGGACCTTCGACGCCACCGTCTTCGGCATGAAGGTTCTCACGCTCTTCGAGGCGGTGGGGAGCACCTCCCTCTACCGCGTCACCAACGCCGCGGTGAAGCCCGAGTGGCGCATCGTGAAGGGGCCCCTCTACCTGCAGACCGCCGACAACTCGCCGGGGACGCCGATCGATTGGTGCGCCTTTTCGATCCTCCAGACCCTCAACCCCGGCGACGCGGGGGCGGTGGCGCTGAGCGGCGGAAACCTCCCGGCCGACGTGGCGCTCGTCGAGGAGGACCCCGGCCACTGGGAGTTCGAGTCGATTTACCCCTCGGAGGCCGCCCTCGACGCGGAGTTTCCCAGCAACAGCAACTACACGCTCACCATCAGCGGCGGGGAGCTGGGCACCATCACCCAGGAGCTGCCCTTCGGCGCCAAGGCCTACCCGAACGTCCCCTTCCTCACCGGCACCAACCTCTCCGAGGCCGGCGAGATCAACCCGGTCGAGCCCTTCCCGGTGACGTGGAACGACCCGGGACCGCTCACCGCGGCGAACGGCATCACCGCCATCGAGATCTTCGAGGATCTCGGCGGCGGGGACGAAGGCGACCAGTTCTACCGGGACCGGTGCGACGGGGTCTGGACGACCACCACCGTCCCGGCCCTCACCCTGCCGGCGGGCCGGAACTTCCTGGGCTTTATCGAGGCCACCAATGCGGATCCCGTCTTCGGCGACGGCGGCTTCGGGCCCCCGGGGGTGACCTCCCACAACACCTCCCTCGACTTTCCCATGACCACCCTCGGCGGGGCCGGGATCGCGGAAAGCGCCGCGGAAGATGCGGGCCTGACCGGCGCCGACGCCCTCCCCGACGCGGAGCCGTTCGACGACGGGATCTCGAATCTCCTGAAGTTCGCCTTCAATCTCGACCTCGGCAGCGCCGGCGGCGGGACCCTCGAGGGCGGCACCGGGACCTCCGGCCTGCCGGCCTTCGAGTTCGACCAGTCGGTCCCGGACCCGGTGGTGAAAATCGAGTTCGTGCAGCGCAAGGGCGCCGGCCTGGTCTACACCCCGAAACGGTCCACGACGCTCGGAGGCGGCTCCTTCACCCCCATCACGGGCAGCGTCACGGTCACCCCCATCGACGAGAATTTCGACCGCGTCGTGGTGGAGGACCCGTGCGATCCGGATGTCGTTCCGAAGTGCTTCTGGACGATCGATGTCGGTTACGAGTGACCGAATTCACTCGCCGTTGAGGAGCCTCTTCAGGTTCGCGTGGTGCGGTTTGCCGCGCCAGCGGATGACGCCGGTGTGGTCAACGAGGAAGGCCCCGCCCATGCGGGCCACCCCGCAGGCGGTGCGCAGCGTCTTCTCCGCGTCGAAGGCCGCCGGAAAGGGGAGGGCGAGACGTCGCAGGAGGTCCCGCGTGTTCGCGGCATCGTCGAGGCGCTCGTTGAAGATCGTGTAGATGGCCACGACGCGCACTCCCTTCAGATGGTATTTGCGGTGGAGCCTGACCAGGTCCGCGGCGGTCCCGTTTCATTGCTCGTCCCACACCGAGGTGAAGACCACGAGGGTGTGTCGGCGCGGCCCGGGATGCAGGAGGGCGGGGGCTTCCCCGCGAAACCACCGCAGGTGGTCGCCCCGGATCCCGGGGAAGGCCGACCCCGCCCCGAGGGCGTCCGCGAGGGCCGGGAGGCTGGCGCCCGCCGTCAGGCAGCCCGCGAGGAGCAGGGCGTGCATCGGTCCGGTGGGTGCCCTCATACTCGATGATGGGAGCCGCCGAGCGGGGCCTTATTCCCGGCGGCGTGGCCCGCGGCGGCCGGGGAGCGCCGCGAAAGCCCTTGGTTTTCAGCCTTTTCCCCGGATTTGGGCCCGTTTCCCCGTTTGACATGCCCGCGCACGACTTCGTATCTTTTACCCCCGGGCACCTAAGATGGGCGCCGGGCTGCTCGTAATGAAGAACGTCATGACACCAACCACCCGTCTTCTCATGGCGGGGCTGACGGCGCTGTGCGTCGGGGCCCCGGCCTTTGGTCAGGATGCGCCCCAATCCACCCGCGACACCGCGGCGCTCCGCAAGGCGGCCTACAACGTCGACAAGTTCGTGGCGGGACTCTACAAGCGCAAGAAGCTGCCCGTGCCGAGCGTCGTCGATGACGCCACCTTCCTGCGCCGCAGTTTCCTCGTCGCGGCGGGACGCATCCCGACGCTCGACGAAGCCCGCATGTTCCTCGAGATCGACGATGAGAACAAGCGCGCCATGCTGGCGGACTACCTGATGAAGTCCGACGGCTACCGGAGCCACATGACGAACTGGGCCATGGACCTCCTCCGCGTGCAGGACCGCTTCGGGGAAGGCCGCTACCGCTCCGCCGCCCCCTACGTCGAGTTCGTGCGCCAGGCGGTCGGCAACAACATGCCCTGGGACGACTTTGCGCGGAAGCTCCTCTCCACCGAGGGGAGCATCTGGGAAGACGGCAAGGGCAGCGTCGGCTACTACGTGCGCGACAAGGGGATGCCCCTCGACAACCTCTCCAACACGATGCGGATCTTCGTCGGGGAGCGCATGGAGTGCGCCCAGTGCCACGACAGCCCCTTCAACAAGTGGGAGCGCATGGACTTCTATGAGATCGCCGCCTTCACGAGCGGACAGAACGAAAAGAACCGGGGGCCGTGGAGCCAGGTGTGGCGGCAAGTCCGCGATGCCAAGGAAGAGCGCAGCGAATTCGGCCGGTTGATGGACTGGCTCGGTGACAATGTCCACTACGCGACGCTCAGCGGCGGCGGCAACGGGCGCATCAAGCTGCCGAATGACTACCAGTATTCCGACGGGGATCCCGGCGAGATGATCGGCGGCAAGA
>JABDMC010000283.1 GCA_013001695.1 Akkermansiaceae bacterium | reverse complement strand
CCTTGCCGGATCCATGGGCGGTGTGGTGAACTTCCACCGATGGCCGCCGTGATCCGATTCCTGCTGCTCGTGAGTGTGCTCACGGCCGGCGCCCCGCTGTCCGCCGCTCCCCGGCCCCACGTCGTCCTCATCATGACCGACGACCAGGGCTATGGCGACCTGGCCTGCCTCGGCAACCCGATCATCAAGACCCCGCACCTCGACCGCATCCACGGGGAGAGCGTCCGCTTGACGAACTTTCATGTGAATCCGGCCTGCGCCCCCACGCGGGCGGCGCTCATGACGGGCCGCACCGCGCACCGCGCCGGTGTCTGGCACGTCGTCATGGGCCGCACCATGCTGCACCCGGATGAAGTCACCATGGCGGAGGTGTTCCGGGACGGCGGTTACCGCACCGCGATGTTCGGCAAGTGGCACCTCGGCGATAACTACCCGTTTCGCCCGCAGGACCAGGGGTTCGCGGAGGTCCTCACCCACGGTGGCGGGGTGATCGGGCACACGCCCGACTACTGGATGAACGACTACTTCGACGACCACTACCTGCATAACGGGAAGTGGGAGAAGCAGGACGGCTATTGCACCGACGTCTGGATCGATCATGGCATCCGCTTCCTCGAATCCCATCGGGAGAAGCCGTGTTTCGTGTACCTCCCGCTGAACGCCCCCCACGGTCCCTTCGAGGTTCCGGAGCGCTTCGCGGCGATGTATCGCGGCAATCCGGAGGTTCCCCATGCGGAGTTTTACGGGATGATCACCGCGATCGACGAGGCCGTCGGCCGGCTTGACGCGGCCCTGGAGCGGATGGGCATCCGGGACGACACCATTCTCATCTTTCTCACCGACAATGGCACCTCCGCCGGGATCAAGTACCGCCGGAAGCGGGCGCCGCTGGGATTCGACGCCGGGATGCGCGGCAAGAAGGGGTCGCCCTACGACGGCGGCCATCGCGTGCCATGCTTCGTTCGCTGGCCGGGCGGGGGGCTGGATGGCGGCCGGGACGTCGGCCGGATCACGGCGCACTATGATCTCCTGCCGACGCTCATGGAGCTGTGCGGGATCCACCGCGCGAACCCGCCGCGCTTCGACGGGATGAGCCTCGCGCCGCTGCTGCGCGGAGGGCGGAAGGATTCCTGGCCGGAGCGCACCCTCGTCACGGAGATGCCGCTCACGGTCGGCACCCCCGGGCCGTGGTCGAAGATCTGCGTGATGAACGACCGCTGGCGGCTCGTGAACCGGGACGAACTCTATGACGTGGCGGCGGATCCCGGGCAGAAACGGAACGTCGCGGCGGATCATCCCGAAGTCGTGCAGGGGCTGGCGGCATGGTACGAACGCTACTACGGGAGCCTCGCGGAGGCCCGGAGGCGGGAGTGCCGCATCCCGCTCGGGGTGGCGGGGCAGGGCCCGGCGCTTCTCACCTCCTACCACTGGAACAACGAGTCCGGCGAGCAGCGCGACATGCCATGGGCGCACCACCACATCGTGGCGGGACCGCTGCAGAACGGCTTCTGGCGGGTGGACGTCGCCCGGGCCGGGACCTACGCGGTGCGCCTCCGGCGCTGGCCGGCGGAATCCGGATTGAAGATCAACGAGCACGCCGACCACCTGGAACCGCCCGAGAAGCCGTGGCACCCGCTCGAACCGGCGCAGCTCACGGCCGTCAAGGCGCGGGTGAGAATCGGGGAGGCCGGGCGGAGCGCCCCGGTGCCGGCGGATGCCGCGCACGTCGAGTTGCGGGTGCAACTCGGGGAGGGCCCCGCCCGGCTGCAGACCTGGTTCGAGGACGCCCGGGGCCGGTCGCGCGGAGCGTATTACGTGGATGTGGAGCGCCTCTTGGAATGAAGAACGCCCCGGACACGCATTTTGGGCTCGGCGCTTGAAATCCGCCGCCACACCATCCCCGCCATGAAGACACGACAGCTCGGTCGCGAGGGATTCGAGATCGGCGAAATGGGCATCGGCTGCTGGCAACTCAGCGGCAATTGCTGGGGAGACATCACGGACGAGACCGCCATGGCGATCCTGCGCGCCGCGGCGGATCACGGGATGACGTTCTTCGACACCGCCGACGTGTACGGTCCGCATCGCAGCGAGGAGCATATCGGCAGGTTCCTGCAGGAAAGCGGGGCGGATGTCGTGGTGGCGACCAAGTCGGGGCGCGGCGACGTCTTTCCCGACAAGTACTCGCGGGACAACCTGCGCGAATCGGTGGCGGGCTCCGCGGCGCGTCTCGGGGTCGAGTGCCTCGACCTCCTCCAACTGCACTGCGTTCCGATGGAGGTCCTGAAGGACGGGGCCATCTTCGACTGGTTGCGCGAACTGCAGAAGGAGGGCCGCATCCGGCACTTCGGGGCGAGCGTCGAGTCGGTCGAGGAGGGATTGGTGTGCCTCGAGCAGGACGGCCTGCAATCCCTGCAGGTCATCTTCAATCCCTTCCGGCAGAAGCTCGTCACGGACCTGTTTCCGCAGGCGCAGGCCGCGGGCGCGGGCATCATCGTGCGCCTTCCCCTCGCCAGCGGACTGCTCACCGGCAAGTTCACGAAGGAGACCGAGTTTCGCGAAACCGACCACCGGAACTTCAACCGCGACGGCCAGGCGTTCAACGCGGGCGAAACGTTCGCGGGGCTGCCGTTCGAGGCGGGGGTCGATCTCGTGGAGGAACTCCGGCCCCGCGTTCCCGAGGGGATGTCGCTGGCGCAGATGACGCTGCGGTGGATCCTTGACCACGAGGCGGTGTCGGTGATCATTCCCGGGGCCAGCTCTCCCCGGCAGGTCGCGGAGAACGCCGGCATTTCCGACCTCCCGCCCCTCCCGCCGGAGTTGCACGAGTTCCTCCGCGGGTTCTACGACGCAAAGGTGAAGCACCTCATCCGCGGCGTGTATTGATTCCATTCCCCCGCCGCTCCGCCATGACCTCCCGGCACCATCGCGACTCCTTCGACGGCCGCGCCGCGCAATACACGGCGGAGCGCGTGGCGCCCTTCAATGCCGCGAACCGGCTCGCCCCCGGGGCCCGTGCCACGGAACGCGACCTCCTCCTCGACCGGCTCCGGCTGGTCCCCGGGGTGCGGGTGTGCGACGCCGTGGCGGGCGGCGGGTTCCTCTCCGAGGGCATCCACGACCGTCTCGACGGCGACTGCCACATCATCGCGGTGGAAAACTCGGAGAGCTTCGCCGCCACGATCGATCCGCGGTTTCATCCCGTGGTCTCGTCGCTGTGCGCCCTCGATCTCGACGACGCCTCCGTCGACCGGGTGGCCTGCCTCGCCGGCCTCCACCACCAGGAGGACAAGCTCGCCTTCTTCCGGGAAGCCCACCGCATCCTGCGCCCCGGGGGGATCATCGCGGTGGCCGACGGCCGGAAGGATTCCCCCCCGGCCCGCTTCCTCAACGGCCCCGTCGACCGCTTCACCGAGATCGGTCACGACGGCATGTTCCCCGCCGACGGCGATCTCACCGCCCTCCTGCGCGAGGCGGGCTTCGCCGCCATCGAGGAGAACCACGAGGAGTACTGCTGGCCGTTTCCCGATGAGGCCACGATGGTTTCCTACTGCCGCGACCTCTTCCGCATGCACGAAGGCAGCCTCGCGGAGGTCGAGCGCGCCATCCGTGACGTCCTCGGGGTCGTTCCGCTGGCGGACGGGCGGGTCGGCATGCCGTGGGGGCTCCTCTACGCCTCCGCCACCCGGCCGGAGCGCGGGTAGGCGGCGGCCTGCATGGACCGCGGCCGCCCGGCGGGCAATTCCGCCCCCCGCAGGGCGTGACATCCGGGCCTGATTCGCAAGGATGGCCCCGGCTCATGCAAGATTGGATCCGTGACCTCTACCGCCATCCGGACATGCTCCGCATGGGACATGCCCAGCGCCTCGAGGACCTGAACCTCGGACTCGGCTGGCTCTACTACGCCCTCGCCCGGATCATCCGGGGCCGGACGGTGGTGGTCATCGGTTCCTACCGCGGGTTCGCCCCGATGGTGCTCGCCAAGGCCCTCGCCGACAACCTCGAGGGGGGGCGCCTCGTTTTCATCGATCCCTCGCTGGTGGACGATTTCTGGAAGGATCCGGAGGCGGTGCGGGCCCATTTCGCGGGGTTCGGCATCCGCAACATCGAACACGCGCAGATGACCACCCAGGAGTTCGTGAAAACCGATTGCTACCGCGACCTCGAGGATGTCGGATTGGTCTTCATCGATGGCTACCACACCGACGAGCAGGCCAGGTTCGACCACGAGGCATTTTCCGGCAAGCTCGCGAATGACGGGATCGCGCTTTTCCACGACAGCATCCGGCCGCGCCTTTCCCGGATCTACGGATCCGACAAGACCTATGAGCACACCGTGTATCGATACATGGACGAGCTGAAGAAGCGAACCGACCTGCAGTGTTTCGACTTCCCGTTCGATTCCGGCCTCACCCTGGTCCGGAAGGGCGGGGATGGGGCGGACACCGGCGATCCGCAGGACTGATCGACACGTTCCATGACCTTTGAACAGCAATCCAACCTGCGAAGCAACCTGCCGACCGCCGGCTTTCCGGCGCTGCCGGCCGCCTATCCGTCGATGCTGCTCTCCCTCCAGCATCAACTGGATGCGAGCCAGTGGTGGACGCCCGAGCAACTCCTCGAGAAGCAATTCCAGCAACTCCGCCAGGTCCTCACCCACGCCCGGAACAAGATCCCCTTCCACGCGGCCCGGTTGAAGCAGGCCGGCATCGACCCCGGGAAGGAACTCACCATGGATGAGTGGATGCGGATTCCGTTCATGAGCAGGCGGGACTTCCAGGGGAAGGAAAAGCGGTTCACGGCGAACCCGCCTCCCACCGGCCACGGGCAGCTGACGGAACTGAAGACCTCCGGGTCCACGGCGCAGCCCATCAAGATCTACGCCACCCGGCTGGTCCAGTTTTACTGGGACGCGCTGTCGATGCGCGACCACTACTGGCACAAGCGGGATTTCAACCGGAAGCTCGTCTCGATCCGCTACATCTCGAGTGACAAGGCGGCCTACCCGAAGGGGATGACCACCAGCTCGTGGGGCGATCCGGTCAACAGCATCTTCCGCACCGGGCCGGCCGCGGGGCTCGACATCAAGCGGACCGACGTCGCCGACCAACTCGAGTGGCTGTCGCGCCAGGAACCGGAGTATTTCCTGACCTACCCGTCCAACGCCGCGGAGCTCGCGAAGTTGACCATCAGCGAGGGACGGGAGTTCCCGTCCCTGAAGGAGCTGCGCCTGATGGGCGAGGTCACGGACGAGGCCACCCGGGAGATTTGCGGCCGGGCGTGGAAGGTGCCGATCTCCGACATGTATTCGGCCAACGAGGTCGGTTACATCGCCCTGCAATGCCCGGAGGAGGGGAAGCTCCACATCCAGTCCGAGAATGTCCTCGTGGAGGTCGTCGATGAGGACGGCAAGGCCTGCGCTCCGGGTGAAACGGGGAAGGTGGTGGTGAGCACCATGCAGAATTTCGCCATGCCCATGATCCGCTACGAGCTCGGGGACTACGCCGAGGTCGGGGCCCCCTGTGCCTGTGGTCGCGGCCTGCCGGTGCTCAACCGGGTCCTCGGGCGGGTGCGGAACATGCTCGCCCTGCCCACCGGGAAAAGTTACTGGCCGGTCTCCGGGTGGGGGAAGTTCGCGAAGATCGCCCCGATCACCCAGCACCAGCTGGTCCAGAAGGATCTCGAGAACATCGAGGTGCGCCTCGTGGCCGAACGCCCGCTCGAGACCGGGGAGGAGGACGAGTTGCGGAAGGTCATTGCGGAGCACCTCGGGCACGAGTTCCATTTCACGTTCGTCCGGGGCGACCGGATCGAAAGGAGCGCCGGGGGCAAGTTCGAGGAGTTTCTCTCGGAAGTGCCCACCTCGCGCCCCGCATGAACCGATTCGCCGACTTGCCGGGATGAACGACCGAACCTGGGCGATCTGCTGCTACTTCAATCCCCTCGGCTACCGGCGCCGATTGGATAATTACCGCACCTTCCGGCGGCGCCTTTCCGTTCCCCTCCTCACCGTCGAGCACGGGTGCGGATCCTCGTTCGACCTCCATGAGGATGATGCCGACCGGCTCATCCAGGTGGGCGGGGGGGACCTCCTGTGGCAGAAGGAACGCCTCCTGAACATCGGGATCGCGGCCCTGCCGCGCACCTGCCGCAACGTGGCGTGGCTGGATTGCGACATCGTCTTCGAGGACGACGAATGGCCCGGCCAGGTCGACGCCCTGCTCGAACGTTGCAGGGT
>JABDMC010000226.1 GCA_013001695.1 Akkermansiaceae bacterium | reverse complement strand
GCCCCGTTCCTCGTCTACATGCCGCTCACCTCGCCCCACACGCCCCTCTCGGTGAACGAGGAGTGGAAGGGAAAAAGCGGCATCAGCCTCTACGCCGACTTCGTCATGGAGACCGACGCGGTGGTCGGCCGGGTCCTCGACGCCCTCGATGATTGCGGCGTTGCGGAGCGGACCATGGTCGTCTTCACCAGCGACAACGGCTGCGCGCCCTACATCGACGTCGCCGGCATGGAGAAACAGGGGCACTTCGCCAGCGGCCCGTTGCGCGGCTACAAGTCCGATGTGTGGGAAGGCGGTCATCGCGTGCCGTTCATCATCCGCTGGCCGGGGCAGGTCCCGGCTGCCACCGATTGCGGCCAACTCGTGCACCAGGCCGACCTCATGGCGACCCTGGCGGAGGTCCTCGGCGTCACCCTGCCGGAGGATGCCGGCGAGGACAGCTTCAGCCTCCTGCCCCTCATGAAGGGCGGAGCGGAGCCGGTGCGGGAACACGCCGTGAGCTGTTCCGCGCGCGGCCTGCCGGGCGTGCGGCAGGGACCATGGAAGCTGATCCCCGGCCCCGGCTCGGGCGGCTGGACGAAAGGCGGAACGGAGCAACCGCTGCAACTCTACAACCTGGCCGAGGACCTCGGGGAGACCCGCAACCTCGCCGCCGCGGAACCGGAGCGCGTGGCCCGCATGAAGGCCCTGATGGAGGATCTCATCCGCAGGGGGCGCAGCACCCCGGGCCCTCCCCGGAAGAATGACGTCGAGGTGCGCCGTTACCCCCGGCCGGCAAGGTGAACGCCGCCGCGGTTCCCCCGCCGCGGGCTGAATTCCCCCGCCATCCGTATGACCCCGGCGGCCCGCCCCGTATCCGAACACCATGAAAAACTCCCTCCCTGTCCTTCTCGGCGCCGCCTTGCTCGTCCCGGGAATCCTCGCGGCCGGCCCCGCCCCGGCCAACAGCAAGATCGTTCTCGCCGACGACTTCGCCCGCGCCGAACTCGGCCCGGGGTGGCACGTCAACAATGGCGAGTGGAAGATCGCTGACGGGGTCCTCCACATCCGGGAACAGCCTGCCGACAAGCACGCCGCCTCCGGACGCCGCACCGTCGAAACCGGCAACGCCGTCTACGAACTCAAGTTCCGTCTCGGCGAAAACTGCAGGGCCTTCCACTTCGGCTTCGACCCCGCCAAGGGACAACTGCAGAAAAAAGGCCACCTCTTCTCGGTCATCATCACGCCGGATTCCTGGAAGATCATGAAGCACGTCGACAAGGCCCGGCGCAAGGAGGACCCGAATGAAACCCTCGCCACGGCCAAGACCGCGTTCGAGACGGGCAAATGGTACACCCTGCGCGTCACCACCTGGGGGCCGGCGGTGAAGGCCACGATCGACGGCGGGGCGCCCCTCGAGGCCACCCACCCGACCTTCGGGGTCCGCAAGCCCACCCTCGTATTCCGCTGTGTGGGAGACGGCGTGGAGGTCGACGACATCACCGTCTGGGCGCCCCGAAAGTAGGCCCCCGCCCCGCAAACCCGGCGGCCACGGCGGCCCGCGGGTCCTCATCAAACTCCGTGCGTTTCGGGAGGAATGATGGCATAATGCATCCGCGGGAAGAATGTTCCCGGGCCGCGGGCCGGCCGTCCACCGTCGCCCGCCGGCCATCATGATATGCTTGTTGAGTTCGTACTTCCTCGATCATCCATGACCACCGGGCGCCTTCTCGGCCTCTGGACCTCGCTGGTGCTCGCCATGCCGGTCGCCGCGGAGGACATCCCCGCGCCGCTCTTCATCGAGGGCTATACCGGGCAGGTCAGCTACGCCCCCGGGGAGGAACTGACCCTCCACGTGTCCACCAGCGAAGAGTTGTTCGCGGCATCGATCACGCGCCTCGGGTCGGAGCCGAACATGGTCTGGGACGAGGAAGACCTTCCCGGAGGGACCCGCGACATCCCGGAGGATGCCTCCTCGCACGGATGCCGGTGGCCCGTGTCGGTCACGCTGCCGATTCCCGCCGACTGGAAGAGCGGGTACTACCGGGTGGTGCTGCGCACCGGGGACCGGGGCGAGAAATTCGTCCGGCGGGCGTCACGCTCGGCGAGGGCGACCTGTTTCTTCGTCCTGCGCGAGGCGCCCGACATCGAGGACCCCGCGCCGATCCTGCTCCAGCTCGCCACCAACACCTACAACGCCTACAACAACTGGGGCGGATTCAGCCTCTACGCCTACCACAGCCGGGGCGGCAACGCGGGGCACCGCGTTTCCTTCCATCGCCCCCCCGCCAGCCAGTTCGAAAGGTGGGAGAAGGTCTTCGTCGAGTGGGCGGAACGCGAGGGCATTCCCCTCGCCTATGCCGCGAACAGCGACCTCGAATTCCACAAGGAAGTCCTCGAGAACCGGCGCCTCGTGCTCAGCGTCGGTCACGATGAATACTGGTCGGCCCCCATGCGCGACCACCTCCGCGCCTTCATCGACGCCGGCGGAAACGCGGCCTTCTTCAGCGGAAACACCTGCTGCTGGCAGGTGCGCAGCGAGGACGAAGGGTCCGCCCTGACTTGCTGGAAGCAGAACTTCCAGCTCGACCCCGTCTTCGCGGCCCGCGAAAGTTACGCCACCCTCTCGACCCTCTGGAGCCACCACCTCGTGGGCCGCCCGGAGAACGAACTCACCGGCGTCGGGTTCCTGTGGGGCGGCTACCACCGGAGCCACGGGCAGGTCATGGACGGGGACGGCGCCTTCACGGCCCACCGGCCGGACCACTGGATCTTCGAGGGCACCAACCTGAAGCGGGGCGAATCGTTCGGCGCCGAGCACACCGTCGTGGGCTACGAGTGCGACGGCTGCGAGTTGGAGTGGTTCGAGGGAATCCCCTATCCCACCGGCCGGGACGGCACCCCGGAGAACTTCACGATCCTGGCCACCTCCCCGGCGCGATGGCATCCCGATGATTGCCAATGGTACGACCGGTGGGTGAACGGTCGCGAGGGGCACGCCGTCTTCGGCGTTTACGAACGCGGCGGAACGGTCGTGACCACCGGCACCACCGACTGGGCCCACGGCCTCCGGGGGGACGACGAGGTGGTCGAAGGCATCACCCGCAACGTCATCCGCAAGCTATCGGCAGCAAAATGAAGAAGACCATCCTCATCCTTCTCACCCTCGCGGCGGGCGCCGCGGGGCGCGATTTCGACCGCGACCAACGCGAGGACCGCATCGTCGAGCGCGACGGCAAGGCGCACCTCGAGTCGCTCGTGGCCGCCACCGGCAAGTGGATCGACGCCGACTTCCAACTCCCCGAGGCGGTGGCGGCCCATCCGCCCGGCGACGCCCTGCGGTTTCTCGACCTCAATGGCGACGGCTTCGACGACCTCGTGCGGTCGGACGACGCCGGTTACTACATGGCCCTGTGGTCCACCGAGGTGAAGCCCCAGCTCGGCTGGAACAAGGGCTGGTCGCAGTTCGTCCGCGCCGGCGACCGGACCGGCGCCGGCAACGAGCCGCCCTCCTTCACCGGGGCCGAGGCCCGCATCGAAGACGGATCCCTCGTGGTGGTGCGCCCCGGCGGAGCGGAGACCCGGATCGCCCTGCGCACCCTCATCGCGGTGGACATGCCGCCGCCGATGCCGCCGCGGGAGGCCCTCGCGGCCTTTCGCGTCCGCGACGGATTCACGGTCGAACTCGTCGCCGCCGAACCGGAGGTCATCGATCCGGTCGCCTTCGACTGGTGCCCGGACGGTCGCCTGTGGGTCGTTGAGATGCGGGACTATCCGCTGGGGATGGATGGCAAGGGACTGCCCGGCGGGGTGATCAAGGTCCTCGAGGATGCCGACCGCGACGGGCGCCACGAGAAGGCCGCGGTCTTCCTCGATGGAATCCCCTTCCCGACCGGCGTCATGCCCTGGCGGGGCGGTGTCCTTGTCTCCGCCGCACCGGACATCTTCTTTGCGGAAGACACCGACGGCGACGGGCGCGCCGACCGGCGGGAGGTCCTCTTCACCGGATTCCGGCCCGGCAACGAGCAGCACCGCGTCAACGGGTTCGAATGGGGACTCGATGGCTGGATCTACGCGGCCAACGGCGACAGCGGCGGCACCGTGCGCTCCATGAAGACCGGCAAGAAGATCTCGATCTCCGGACGCGATGTGCGCTTCCGCCCGGATACCGGCGAAATCGAGGCCGTTTCATCCCAGTCCCAGTTCGGGCGCCGCCGCGACGACTTCGGCAACTGGTTCGGCAACAACAACCCGAGGTGGCTCTGGCACGTCGGACTTCCCGAACACTACCTCCGCCGCAATCCGAAGCTCGCCGTGAAGGGGACCAAGCGCATGCTGGCCAACTACAAGGACGCGACGCGGGTCTTCCCGGTGAGTGCCGCCATGGAACGGCCGAACCAGCCGTGGGCCGCGAATCACGTCACGAGCGCGTGCAGTCCATGCCCCTACCGGGACGACCTGTTCGGCCCGGAGTTTGCGACGAGCGTGTTCGTTTCCGAACCGGTGCACAATGCCGTGCATCGCGAGGTCCTGACCCGGCACGGCGCGGGATTCAGGAGCGCGCGGGCCGCGGGCGAGGAGAACGCCGAGTTCCTCGCCTCCACCGATCCCTGGTTCCGCCCCACGACCCTGAAGACCGGCCCCGACGGGGCGCTCTACATCGCCGATTTCTACCGGTTCATCACCGAGCACCCCGACTGGATCTCGCCCGAGATGCAGTCGCGGCTCGACCTGCGCGCCGGGGAGGATCGCGGCCGGATCTACCGCGTGGTCCCGCTCGATTCGCCGCGCCGGGAGATTCCGGCCATGTCGCGGCTCGCCGGCGCGGACCTCGCCCGCGCCATGGACAGCCCCAGCGGATGGCAGCGCGACACGGTGCAACGCCGCCTCGCGGAATCCGCCCGTGGAGAATCGTCCCCGGAGGCCGAGGGCGTCCTGCGCGGCCTGATCTCGGCCCGCTTCCGGCCGCAGGTGCGGGCGCAGGCCCTCGCCACCCTCGGCATGATGGGCCGCCTGCGCGAAGGGGAGGTCACCGCCGCCCTCGCCGACCCGCACCCCGCGGTCCGCATCGAGGCCGCCCGCCAGAGCGAAGCCGGGGCATTCCTCAAGGAGCAGACGTCCGGCATCTATCCCGCCCTCGCGGCCCTCGCCGACGACAGCAACCCGGCGGTGCGATTGCAGGCCGCCTTCTCCCTCGGCGCCTGGCCGCCGCAGCTGGCCGAACCCCTCCTGGCGCGGATCGCCGCGCGCGAGGGAGAGGATGGTGACGAATGGATCCGCGCCGCGGTGTTGTCTTCGCTGCAGCCCGACAGCGAACTGTTCGGCAAGCTGAACGCGCCCGACCAATCCGCCGTCGCCCTTCCGGTCCTTGCCCTCGACCCCGCGAAATCCGCGCGGTCCGCCGTGCTCGCGCGCTATGCCGGCGTCGGAAAACTCAAGGGCGACGCCGAAGCGGGACGCGTCCACTTCCAGAACCTCTGCGCGATCTGCCACATCATGGGCGGCGAAGGAAAGGAAGTGGGGCCCGATCTCGGAATGGTGCGGGGCAAGCCGGTCGACTGGCTCGTGGCCGCAATCCTCGACCCCGAGGCCAACATCGAGGCCCGCTATTCCGCGTGGCAGGCCGACCTCGCGTCCGGGGGCGCCATGATCGGCATCGTCGCGGCCGAAACCGCCAACAGCCTCACCTTCCGCCTCCCGGGTGGAATCGAGCGCGCCGTCCTCCGGGACGACATCAAGGAACTCAAGCCCGCCGGGATCTCCCTCATGCCCGCCGGGTTCGAGGCGGCCCTCGACCCGCAGGCCATGGCCGACCTGATCGCCTGGCTGAACAAGTAGGCCCCGCGGGGTCTCCCGCCGGAGCCCGCCGTCACGGCTTCAAGACCGCCTTGCGCACCCCGGCCGGAAGCCCGCCTTGCGCGATCCAGGCCCTGGCCGCCGCCGGGTTCCTCTGGAGGTAGGCCTTGCCGGCGCTCGTCAAGGCCTCCGCCCGCAGCCGGTCGTTGGCGATGCTGTCGGCCCACTCGATGGCGCCCACCGGATCCTTCGTCGCCAGCCCGCGCACGTAGCCGTTGATGGCGGCATCCCGCTGCGGCGAGCGCGCCATGCGGGCCAGGTGTTCCCCGGCGGGCACCGGATCGCGTTGCGCCCAGCGCGAGAGCGCCGATCGCAGGCCCGAATTCTGCCCGCCCCCGGCATCGAGCGACACCAGCCACTTCACCGCCTCCGCCGGGTTGCGCTTCGCCCATTCATCACCGACTTCCTCGATGACGCGGCTGGCATAGTCCTCGCCCGCGAACCGCTCCGCCCATTGCGCCGCGGCCCTGGGGTCCTTGCCGGCATAGGCATGGGCCACCTGGTCCATGGCAGCCGCCTTCAGGGGACCGTCCGGGAGCTCCGCCGACCACCGCGCGGCCTCTGCAATCCCCTGCCGCTGCAGCACCTTCCCGGTGACGATGCCGAGCAGCTCCCCCGTATTCTTCGCTCCCGCGCCGGCAAGATCGAAAATCATCGCGGTGGCGAGGGAACGGTCCGCATCCGCGAGGCCCGCCACCAGCCCGCGCCGCAGGAGCACGTTCTCTCCCTTGCCCGCGGCCGTCAGTTCCTTGAGAAATCGTTCCGCCTCGGCCGGGTGCATGGACGACCACCCCGACATGGTGAACTCCATGTCGTACTCCCGGGTATCCATGGCATGTTTCACCGCCACCTCCCCGTCGATCGATCCCCAGGCGTAATGGAAGTCCTTCCACTGGTCCTTGTCGGCGTTCATGTCGACGAGATACTTGCGCATCGCGGGGGCGTTCTCGCGCGTCATGGCTTCAAGGAAGCGCGTGAAGGCCGCCCGGCGCGCCAGCGGGTTGCCGTCCTGGAAGGCCTGGCGGGCGAGGGCATCGAATTCGCGCTCGCTCCGCGGCAGGCCGGGCAGCGGGAAGAGTTCCGCGACGGGGCCCCGCGGCTGATCCGCGGCGCGTCCCGGTCCGCCCTTCGCCGCGCGCATCCCGCCGGATCCCCCGGAGGCCCGCCCCGGGGACGCCCGGGATTCCGTCTTGGAGACCGCCCCCGTCCGTGCGGTGGACCCCGGATCGTCGCCGGATCGCACGGATCCCAGCCCGAAGGCCGCCACCGCGACCGCCGCCCAGCTCCCGTGGCGGATCCATGCTGCACGCGTCATCTTCACTTCTACGTGTCCCGCTCCGCACAACTCGCGGGAAAATGCTCCCTCCCGGGGCCGCCGCGGGCCTCTATTCGGCCTCCGTTTTCGTCTCCGCCTCCGTTTCCCCGTGCAGGGCCTTCACCGCGTCGACCGTCATCCCCTGCACCGGCAGGGGATACCCGAGGGTGTCGCCATTCGCGGCAAAGCCGCCGCCGTCCACATCGACGAAGATCGGGTTGTTGTAGGCGCACGGCATCATTCCCGATTGCCGGCTGGTGCCATAGCCGGTCTTCAAATCGAATCCCTCGCCGATCGCCACCACGATGATGTGGCTGTCTTCCTCCAGGGGGACTTCGATGACCTCCTCGAATTTCACCACCCCCTCGCCGAACATCCCGGGGTTCGATTGGCGCGTGAAATTGAGATCCTCCCGCTGGCGGCCGTTGACCAGGACCTGCACCCGGTCGATGTCGAGCCAGTCGGTGCACTGCACCTTCACCGCGACGTCCACCTTCCCGGAGGCCCGGAGCTCCCCGCCGGGCAGGACGCCGTCCCCCGCGGTGACCTCCAGGAACGGCCCGGTCGTCAACACCATCCGGCCGCGCCGCGCGTTCGCCGAGATCTCGCGCCAGTCGATCTCGCCCGGCACGTCCGTCGAACTGGGGATGTAGGTGCGCCAGCCGCCCACGCCGTTGCCGTGCACCGAGTGGGCGTCCGCCACCGCGACGGCCCACACGCGGGTCCCCCGGTTCAGGAGTTGCAGCCAGGTGAAGCCGCGGTTGACGACCACCTTGCGCGTCGTCCCGTCCTTCGACTTCTGAAACCAATACGGCCCGTCGCCCAGGATCCCGGCCCCCTCCCGGAACTCCGTGACGAAATTGTCGGTCTCGAGGCCGTCCAGCATCTCGCCGAGAAGCAGGTAGCCGCCGTCCTCCTCGCCGTCCCCGTCCCGGTCGAAGAACTCGACCTCCATCCGCGGGTGGTTGAGCTGCACCCAGCGGTCCGGGTCGCCGCCCTGGAACTCGCGCAGGTGCAGGGCGTTGACCCGCGGGTCCGGGTCCCACACCGGCGCCCCGCCGTCCTGCCGGTGCGGCACCGGCTTCATCGGAAAGCTGTTGAGGTGCCCGCCGCCCCCGGTCAACTCGATCCCCGGCACCGTGGAGATCTTCTCCTCGAGGCCGAGCTTCTCGATGAACGGCGTCCAGTCATAGAGCCGGTTGTGCTCCGTGGTCGGGGCGAATTCGATGTGCTCCGCCACGAGGTTGATGACCCGGTCCTCGGTCCCGCAGGTGTTGTCGCCGCTCGGCGAGGAGTGATTGTGGAAGTCGGAGCTCACCCAGCCGGTGGAATCCACCAGGCGTCGCAGGATCCCGTCGACTTCCACCGTCTCGCCGGCGTCCACCTCGACCTCGAACTGCAGGTGCGAGAACTCGGGCCCGCGCGTCACGGTGAGCTGGTACTTCCCGCTGGGAAGCCCGACGCGGAACGTTCCCGTTTCCGAATGCCATTGATCAACGCACCCGTGGGCCCGGTTGGCGGGACCGAGGTCCGGGGAGGCGGTCCCGTCGACCCCCTTGAACTGCACCTTGCACGGGGTGGTCTCGCCGTCGTCGTCCTTGATGTCGAAGGCCACCGTGGATTGCGGACCCATCTTCACGGTGCGCCGATGCGGGGCTTCCTCCACGAGCTCGAGCTTCACCTCCACGGTCGCGCGGCCGGGCGCCCGCACCTTGCACGGGTAGGTTCCCACCGGAAGGACGCAACGCAGGCGCCCATTCTCATCGGGATAGCCGCGGATGACCTTGTCCTTCTCGACCTCCACCATGATCCGGGCGTCGGGAATCGGGCGGCCCCCTTCGTCCTCGATGACGATCAAGCCCTCCGCGCTCAGCCCGGTCTGTTCCGCCGCGGCCGCCACCGCCTCCAGCGGCGAGGTCCCCACCGCCAGGAAGCGCGCCACCGTGAGGCTCTCGCCCGGCGCGATGTCCTTGAGGTCCTTCCGGTCCTCCTCTTTCTTGTCCTTCTCGTCCTTCTCGCCCTTCTCACTCTTCGGGGCCTTCTCGCCTTCGCCGTCCGCGCCGTCTTCATCGGGCTCGGGCTCGGGCGGCGGGCTGTCCGGAATCTCCTCCGGCAGGACGGCCCCGTGGGACTTGACCCACGCCAGCGCGTAACCCGCCTTGTCGGCCGGGTCGACGGCATCCGCCCAGACGAATCCCCGGGCCGCCTGGCTGTGCGCGATGCCCGTCCACTTGTCCCGCAGGCGGATCGTCACCGGATTGTGCCCCTCGTTGCGCAGGGTCGTCACGATCGTCACCCCCGGGAGGCCGTCCTTCACGATGTAGCGGTAACGCTTGTAGAGGCCCCAGTGCACTCCCTTGGCCAGCGCCGCGGTCACGACCGTTTCCACCCCGGCTTCATTCTCGCCGAGTTCCTCCGGCGGGATGGTGCGCACCCACGACACCTTCCCGCGCTGGGACAGCGGCGCCAGGATGGTCAACTGGTCATTGTCGGCGCCGCGCAGGGTCAGATCGTAAAGGCATCCCGGCGTGATCCCGCCGCTGCCGTAGAAGGTGCTCATGTTCGCCCGCCGCTCGGGCGCGTCTTGCGAGATGACGGCCTCCACGGTGTCGCTCCGCAGGACGAAGTCCCCGATGATTCCGTCGGCTTCCTTGCCGCCGGGCAGTTCCGCGGCCTGCCCGGGCCGGACCTGGAAGGCTTCGGCCCCAAGGACCGGGCCCGCGAGGGCCAGGATCCCGGCCGCCGTGACGATTCCGTTGAACACTGCGTTCATTCCTTAGGATGCCCGAAGGATCGCAAATCTGCAAAGCCGAATCGCGGCGCTCCGGCGGGAATGCGCATCATTGGTGACATCTCCGCACCGGGTCTCCCCCGCCCCGCCCGATATCTTCATTCCGGGAACGCCGGCGTCATCGCCTGCGGGGCGGCCGCCGCTCAGCGCCCCCTGGCGGCCTGCAACTCGGCTTCGGCAAGCTCCTCGCGGAGCGGCGCCGGCAGCTCTTCCCGCGCCGCGAGGGCCTCGATGGCCTCGAGCTGCTCGGGCCCGGCGTAGCGCTTCAGCAATTCCAGGCCGTACTTCCAGGATCGGCCCTGGGCGTCCTCCTGCATCATCCGCAGGGCCGCCTCCGCCACCATCGGTTCCGCATCCTCCGGCACCCCGTAGCGCAACCCCCACGACGCCCGCCCCGAATTGTTCCAGTCCGGATCACCCAAAACCTCGATGAGCCGCAGCACCGAGCCCACCGACTTGTTGGCCTGGGTGCTGAGCGCGAAATAGATCGCATCGTGTTGCTGGTCGCGGTCGTCGGCGCGGCTCAGCTCGATGACCCTCGCCTCGAGTTCCGGCGAAAAGGCCGCGCCCCACATCCCCCGCAGCACCTCGCGCCGCATCGCCTGGTCTTCGTTGTTCAGCATCCCCAGCACGATGTCCCCCGAATCCCCGGTCAGGTCCCCGTCCTCATACATCGCGATGAGATGCGAGGCGCTCTCGCGGACTTCCCGCGAGGGGTCGTCGGCGAGGGCCCGCACCAGCTCGACATCCCCGTCGCGGCGCTCGGTGTGGTAAAGCGCATACCATGCGTTGCGGCGCGCCCAGGCGTCGTCCGCGGTGAGGTGCGGTTCGATCAGCTCCCGGAACGGGGCTTTGTCGAAGTCGGCCTTCAGGCAGTTCAGGAAGGCGTGAAGACCCGCGAGGACCTCCACCTTGCTCCCCTCGCGGAGGGCGTGCCGGATGGCCTCGAGCCCCTTGTCCCGCCGGAAGTCATCCTCGTCCTGCATGACCTCCGCGATCCACTCCCGCGCGATCTCGCCGGCGTCGAGACGCAACTCCGCCGGGGACCGGTCCGTGGACCCCGTGGGCACCGTGGGCGGCGCCTGCCGCACCCGCTTCGACCGGTGCACGGATCGCTCGACTTCCGCCGCGGTCTGGTGCGCCCGCACCACCGGCTCCGCGGGATCGTGCGACCGCACCACCACGACCTTCCGCGTCCCGATCTGCATGCCGATCAATACCCCGCACAACACCAGGGCAACCCCGGCGCCAATTTGGAACACGAGACTTTTCATCGTCCTGGCCCCTGCCTTAGCCACCAGTATCCAACGAATCGACCCCAAGAGCAAGCGGCCAGAATGGGGCCCGGTTTTACCGAAATGGCCCCAAATGGGCAGTTGTCGCACAGATTCCGTGCCAAAATTTACGTTAATCTCTTAAATTCATTTACATTGTTAGTAACTTAGTCCGTAGTTTAAGGGCTTTCCGGAAAAATACAGACCCTGCGACCAGTTGAGGCCCTCTCATCACCCTGCGTGCACAACGCCTGGTTTCAGCCTGACCGCCACCATCGTCGTCCTTGCCCTTCTGATGATGTTGGCCCTGGCTTTCTTGACGCTATCGACTGCGACGGTGCGTTCGTCGCACCGGCATGACGCCGAGGCCCAGGCCCGGGCCAACGCCCGCCTGGCGCTCATGCTGGCCATCGGGCAGCTCCAGGAGGCGGCCGGTCCCGACCAGCGCATCACGGTGCCGGCCACCGTGAAGGACCCGGGGAGCACGTCCGCCCTGACCGGCGTCTGGGAGTCGTTCCCCCTCGATCCCCACGGCAACCCGGGCCTCGCGGACGCCAAGGAATCGCGGCGCGATGATGACGAGGCCAACGGCCAATTCGTCGGTTGGCTGACATCCACCAGCCATGGTGAAGCGCCCGGCGTCGAGCCGCCCGAGACGGCCCCCGGCGAGGGCCGCGTCAACCTCCTGCGGGTTGCATCCGGGACGACCGAGGAGCGGGTCGCCGCGAAACTCGTCGATGTCGGCAACCGCGGTGGCATGGCATGGATCACCATCGACGAAGGCGTCAAGGCGCGCCTCGACCTCCCGCGCGTCGCCCCCGATGACATCGAGGGGGAACGGACCCGCCTGCGTGCCCCGGAACGCAACGCCACCGAGGTTCTCCCGGAGTTCGCGGGCTTCGTGCCGACCGAGGCGCAGGCGGCCCGGATCACGAGCCGCCGCCAGGGCGAACTCGCCGCGACCGACCGTGACCTTTACCGATCCCGGTTTCACGACATCACCCCGTGGGCCGCCGGTCTCGCCACCAACCCGGTCGACGGGGGCCTCAAGGAGGATCTCACCCTCGCCTTCGAACGGCCCCTCCTTCCGCCCGGCCTGCGTCACCGCCACGTCTACTCGAACCTCGAGAACCAGCCGCTGACCGTTTCGGACCCGCTCTTCTCGACCCTCGCCGGCCACTACCGGCTCTATCGGCGGGGCGCCGCCCCCGACGCCCCCCTCTCGGTGTCCACCCCGGGCTCCTACCGGCCCACCACCCCGGAGGGCACCGCTCCCAACCTCGAGGCGCAGGGCGGCACCATCATCGGGCCCGTGGTCACCCGCGTCAACGTGGCCTTCTCCCTCTTCGGGAAGGAACCCCACGGCAAATGGGTCACCAGGATTCCGTACCGGACCGGGGACCCCGAGCGGAAGTACATGATCTACATGATCTACACGCCGGTGGTCACGCTCTACAACCCCTACACCGTCCCCCTCACCGTTGATCGACTCCGGATCTCCTTCACGTATCTGCCGCTCGCCTTCCAGTTTTATCGCAACGGTTCCCCCCTGACCCTTCGTCCGGCCCTCCTGAGCCAGCTGCACAAGGACACCGAGAAGCAGACCGACTGGGAAGACCGCTTCACGGCCACCCTCAGCAGCGACCCGTCGTCCGCCGACCCGCGTCCGGTCACCCTCGCGCCGGGGGAAGCCCGCGTCTTCGGCGTCAACCACAGCCCGGGGACCCTCTGGAACGAGATGACCAACTTCCTGTGGCAGAACAACCCCGACCTCAGCAAATCCGCCCATGCCGTCACCCGCCCCGGATGGAACTACAACAGCGGATTCATTGTCGACTGGCTCGCTCCGGGAGGCGCGGCCCGTCTCCCGGCCGCCGGTCCCCTCCCGGTGCTTGGCGTCCGCGGCGACGATCGCATCGATGTCGGGTTCACGCCCCGCGCGCCGTCCCACCCCGACGGCCACCGCATCGATTCCTTCGGGATCGAGGTTTCCGCCACGGTCGATGACCGCCCCGTCGAGCTCGCCAACTACCGCTATCGTTACGGGACCACCGCGCGGCTCATCGAGGCCATGGAGAAGGGCGCCCACCCGGGGCTCGGGGAGGTGAACTACCCGGTGCGGCGCGAAAAGCCGTGGCACTTCAACGAACTTTACCAGGAGAACGCGACCACCACCCCGGTGGAGGACTGGACCGGACCGAAGCCGTTCGCGCTGTTCACCCTCGCGGACCGCACCCCGCGGGACTCGCTCTACCCGACCAAATCGGGCCTGCACACGTCCTTCGTGCACCACGTCCTCGACATGGATATCACGAACGCGCACCCGGCCCAGATGCCGATGGAGCTTTCGTTCCTCCCGGTCACCGGGTCCGGGGCCAACACCGTGGGGGCGCTGGAAGTCATGGGGGCCGACGATCCCCGGTCGTTCTTCTTCTCCGGCTGGAGGGCCTACAGCGGACTGACCAACTATCCGACCTACGAGGTGCCGCGCGCGCCCATCGTGAACATCGCGGACCTCCGGCACGCCAATCTCGCATCCAGCGGACACCTTCCCATGCCGGCCTACACCGTCGGTGAATCCCGCGCCCACCCCCTCCTCCCCCCCAACCGCGCCCTCGCCCCGGGGACCGCCGGCTACGAATACGCCGACCACGCATGGCTGGCCAACAACACCCTCTGGGACCGCTACTACTTCTCCGGCCTGCGGGACCGCGCGGGCGTGGATCGCTTCCTCGCCGGCGAGGGCCTCCCCATCCTCCCGCGGGCCCGGCCGCACCTCCCCGCCGGGTCCTCCGCGGAGAGCGCCCGCCAGACCCTCATGGCCCCCCACGGCTACCGCTCCGCGGCCGCCCACCAGCTGCTCCGCGGGTCGTTCAACATCCACTCCACCTCGGTGGCCGCATGGAAGATGCTGCTCTGCTCGCTGCAGGACGCGGAGGTGCCCCTCACCGATCCCGTGAGCCTCGCGCAATACTGCGGTCCCGCCCTCGGGACGCCCTTCCCGCGGATGCTCGACGGCCCCTCGGGCCGCCTCGCCCCGGGGCGCATCCCGTCCAACCAGGACCGCTGGACCGGATACCGCGACCTCACCTCCGGCGAAATCGACCGCCTTGCGCGGGAGATCGTGCGCGGCATCCAGCGGCGGGGACCGTTTCTCTCGATGTCCGAGTTCATCAACCGCCGCCTCGACGGCGACCCCGAAACGACCGCCCTCGCCGGCGTTCTGGAGGAAGCCATCGGCCGCGCCGGCCTCAATGCCGACTCCGCCAGCCTCGTCTCGCGGGTGGTCACCCGGAAGAAGGCCGAGGAATTCAACTACCCCAATCCCGCCGCCGCGGTCGGCAACACCGAGGAAGGCTCCGCGGCATTCCTCAGCCAGGGCGACATCCTCTCCGCCATCGGCGCCTCCCTCACCGTCCGGTCCGACACCTTCCTCGTCCGGGCCTACGGGGAAGCCCGCAATGCCGCCGGCGCGGTGGTCGAATCCGCCGTCTGCGAAGCGGTCGTCCAGCGAATCCCCGATTTCATCGACCCGTCCGATCCGGTCGACGCGTCCCCGCACGGCGGCGAAACCGCCCTCGTCTCCGATGTCAGCCGCCGCTTCGGCCGCCGTTTCCGAATGCTTTCCTTCCGCTGGGTTCCCCCGGAGGAAGTCTGATCATGCCCTCCACCCTGCCTGCCACGCCCGCCCCGAGATTCCGCCGATGGTTCCTCCCCGGCCTCCTCGCGCTCGTCCTCGCCACCCCCGCCGGCGCCCAGTCGCGCAAGATCTCCCTGCGGGCCCTGTGTTTCCAGCACGTCGATGACATCCATGACGTCCTCTTGGTCACCGGCACGGAGGACGATCCCGTGACCACCCCGGTCCGCCTCTTCACCTCCGCGTATTCCGATCCGGTGGAGGTCACCGTGACCGGCCCGCGCCTCGTCTTTGCGGTGCAGCCCGGCGGGCCCGCGGGCGGGGATCAGCTCAGGATCGTCGCGGAAGCCCCGCTCGCCGCGGGCGCCCGCCAGATGGTCATCTTCCTGCCATCCCGCAAGGCCGGCCGCCCCTACGAACTCACCGTCATCGACGAAAGCGAGGCCGCGTTCCCCATGGGCTCCACCCTGATCTACAACATCACCTCCACCTCCGCGCGCTTCACGATCGGCGAATACGGGCGGGAGCTGAAACCCGGCGCCCACGGGCTCATCCCCCTTCCGAAACGCACCAATTCCCTCAACCAGTGCACGGTGCGCGTCTTCCTCGCGGACCGCGACGGCGCGTGGCAGGCGGTGAGCAGCACCGTCTGGAAGACCAGCCCCAAGTTGCGCAGCCTCGCGCTGACCTACATCCATCCCCGGACGATGCAACCGACCGTGCATTGCTTCCAGGAAACCCCGCCGTGGCGCCTGCCCAAGCTGTAGGCCGTTTCCCGCTCCCGGATCGCGGCGGGCGCCCGCGAGTTTCTCGGCCCCGTTTCCCGGCTCGACCTCGCCGCGGAAACCTGCCACCAAGTCCCCGATGATCATCGACCGCGGCCTGCTCCTTGGCTTCCTGCTCGGGCTGTCGACCTTCGCCTGTCCCGCGGCGGAACCGGCCAACGAGGAGGCCGCCCGCCCCGCCGCATCCCCGCGCGCCGGCGGGTCGCGCCTCCCGAACCTCGTCCTCATCATGACCGACGACCAGGGGTGGGCGGACCTCGGGACCTTCGGGGCCACCGGCTTCGAAACGCCCCACCTCGACCGCCTTGCCGCCGAGGGCGTCCGGTTCACCAACTGGTACGTCCCCCAGGCGGTGTGCGGCGCCTCGCGCGCCGGCCTGCTCACCGGCTGCTACCCGAACCGCATCGGCATGCTCGGCGCCCCCGGACCGAACTCGAAGCGCGGCATCCACGCCGGCGAGATGCTCCTCTCCGAGCTCGTGAAGCAGAAGGGCTACGCCACCGCCCTGGTCGGGAAATGGCACCTCGGCGACCACCGCAAGTTCCTCCCGCTGCAGCACGGCTTCGACGAGTACTTCGGACTCCCCTACTCGAACGACATGTGGCCCCACCACCCCGGCGTGCGTCACCTCCCGATGGAGAAGCGCCTCCAGCGCTGGCCCCACCTCCCGCTCATCGAGGGCAACGAGGTCGTCAACCCGAAGGTCACCGGCGAAGACCAGAAGAACCTCACCACCCGCTACACCGAAAAGGCCCTCGACTTCATCCGGCGCAGGAAGGCGGCCCCCTTCTTCCTCTACGTGGCCCATTCCATGCCGCACGTCCCGCTGTATGTCTCGCCGAAGTTCGAGGGCAAGTCGAAGCAGGGACTCTACGGCGACGTCATCATGGAGATCGACTGGTCCGTCGGGCAGATCCTGAAAGCCCTCGAGGACCACGGCCTCGAGAAGGACACCATCGTCCTCTTCACCAGCGACAACGGCCCGTGGCTCAGCTACGGCAACCACGCCGGGAGCGCCGGGCCGCTCCGCGAGGGAAAGGGCACCGCCTGGGAGGGCGGCCAGCGCGTGCCGTGCATCGCCCGCTGGCCCGGGACCATCCCCGCCGGCACGGTCTGCCATCAACCCGCCATGCACATCGATCTCTTTCCCACCATGGCGGCCCTCATCGGCGCCGGCCTGCCCGCGCACGGCGTCGACGGAAAGGACATCCGGGCCCTCTTCGAACAGCCCGCCACCGCCCGGAGCCCCCACGAGGCCTACTACTTCTTCTGGGGCCGCGCGCTCCACGCGGTGCGCTCCGGGAAGTGGTCCCTGCACTTCCCGCATGCCTACCGCAGCCTGGAGGGCGCCCCCGGCAAGGACGGCCTCCCCGGCCCCTACCGGCAACTCCGGACCCCCCTTGCCCTCTTCGATCTCGAAAGCGACCCCGGCCAGGCCACCGATGTGTCCGGGATGCACCCCGACGTCACGGCCCGGCTCAAGGCCCTCGGCGAACGATTCGCCGCCGACCTGAAAGCCCGCCAGCGCATGCCGGGGAGCCTCTGATCCATTCACACCCCCCGATTCCCCCGTTTGACGGCCGGGGCCACGGCGTTAAGTTCGCCGCCATGATCATCATTCCCAGCGGCCTCCGGCTCTCCGCGGCCACCCTCGGTGCCTTCGCTTTGCTCAGCAGCTGCACCACGATCGACCCCTACACCGGCCAGCAGAAGACGTCCAACACCGCCGCGGGTGCGGGCATCGGGGCCGCCGGCGGCGCCGTCCTCGGCGCCATCATCGGCAACAATTCGGGCGACGGCGACGCCGGCCGCGGGGCCGTCATCGGAGCCACCGCCGGCGCCCTCGTCGGGGGCGGCATCGGCGCATACATGGACCAGCAGGAAGCCGCCATCCGGGATCAACTGCGGGGGACCGGGGTCAGCGTCACCCGCCAGGGGAACAACATCATCCTCAACATGCCCCACGACATCACCTTCGATGTCGCCCGCGACGACATCCGGTCCGACTTCGCCGGCACCCTCGACTCGGTGGCCCTC
>JABDMC010000229.1 GCA_013001695.1 Akkermansiaceae bacterium | reverse complement strand
GGCTACATCCGCCCCGGCCTCGGCGACGCCGGGGACCGGACCTTCGGGACCTGAGGCGAGATTCGAATTCTGCCGGACCCGAAATTGCGCTATAGTGCGGCGTGGTTTCTCTCCGCCCCGTCGTTCTCCTCCTGGCCCTCGGCCCATGGGGCCTGGCCGCGCCCATCGATGAGGATCCGGCCTACCAGGCGGGCCTGCGCGCCCTGCAGGACGAACTCCCGGCGGTCGCCGCGGCGCGCTTCGAGGAGACCCTCGCGAAGCTGAAGCCGGACGACCCCGCCCGCGCCACGCTGCACCTGCGCCTCGCCGAATCCCGCGTCCGCGCCGGCGAGCCCGCGGCCGCCTTCGAACATCTCGAGGAGAAGGTCCTCCAGGATTCCGATGAAGCGCGGCTCTGGGCGGCGCGCGCCTTCGTGGCCCTGGGCCGGTTCGGCGATGCCACCGACGCCCTCGCCACCCTTGCGGAGGCCAAGGACCCGGATCTGCGCCACGCCGCCGCCCTCGCGCGGGCGCACCTCTTCGCGGCCCTCGGCAATTCCGGGGAGGCCCTCCCGCTCTTCGAGAAGCTGGCGGCCGTCCCCGACCCGGAGATCGCGGAAGACGCCCGCCTGCTGCACGCCGCGGTGCTCCTTGACGGCGACGACCCCGCGGGAGCCGCCACCGTTCTCCAGGGACTCGCTCCCGACCGCCCGTCGCGCCAGAAGCGCCTGCGCTTCCTGCAGGCCCGCCTCGCCTTCCAGTGTGACGAGTTCGAATCGGCGGCCGCCATCTACGAGGAACTGGCAAACAATCCGGAACACCTCAATCTCGCTCTCCACCATTCCGCGGCGGTGGGCCATGCCGACGCCCTCCATGCCCTCGGACGCAACGACCAGGCGGTCGAGGGCCTCCTCGGGCTTCTCGACGACCGGCCCGACACGCCCCTCCTCGACGCCGTGTTCTCGCGGCTCACCGCCTGGGCATCGGCCAACGACACCCTGCGGGACCTCCTCGTGGGCCGCCTCCAGGGATGGTCGAGCCCGGGGACCACCCAGAGTTACCCCGAGCTCCTCGCGGCGGGCGACCCGGTGGCCCGCGCCCTCGCCGCCGACACTCCGGCGCCGGAGCACGCCAACCTCGCCGCCCATGCGCTCTACCACCGGGCCCGGATCCTCGCGGAGAAGAACGACACCGCTTCCGTCGCCCTCGCCCTGCGCCTCCTGGGCCTCCTGCGTCTCGAACACGCCGATCACGATCTCGCGCAGCTCTCGCTCCTCGAGACCGCCCGCCTCCAGCAGGCCGAGAGCCGCCCGGCGGAAGCCCTCGCGGCCCTCACCGCCCTCGGGGACCTCACGGCCTCGCCCGACCTCAAGGCCGAGGCCGCCCGGCTCGCGGGGCGCATTCGCTTCGACTCCGGCGAGTTCGACGGGGCCGCTGCGGATTTTGCGCGGGCCCGCCGGTTCCTCGACAAGGACGCCGCGGACCTCGCCGCCATGAACCACGCCCTGTGCCTCCTGCAGGCCGGCGACGAGGCCGGCTTCGGGGAGCTGCTCGGCGCCCTGCAGGACGACAGCGCCAAGCGCTCCCTGCAACTCGAGCAGGCGCTCCTGCTCGCCTACCGCAACGACGCCGCCGCGGCGGCGGCCCTCGACCGGTTCCTCCGGGAGAATGGCGGCCATCCCCGCCTCGCGGAAGCGCGCCTCGCCCTCGCCGAAATCTCCGCCAGCGCCGAGCCGCGGGACCTCGAAATGGCCCGCGCCCAGCTCGACTCCGTCGACCCCGCCCGCCTCAGCGACGAACTCGCCCTGCGGCACCTGCTCACCCGCCTCAAGCTCGCCGAGCTCACGGGCGACTGGCAGGACGCCATCGCCGATGCGAACCGTTACCTCCAGGCGCGCGAAACCCCGGAAGACAGCGGGGTGCTCCTCAAGCTCGCCGAGGCATACTACCTCAATGGCGACTCCAACCTGGCCCAGCTGCATTTCCTCAACATCGTCAACCGCGAGAAGGAAGGGCGCCTGCATGACGTCGCGGCCTTCTTCGCCGCGAAGTCGGCCCTCAAGGTCGGCACCCCTCCCGCCATCACCGAGGCCGTGGAGCTCCTCGCCAAGCTCGCCGCCGGCGACGGCCTCCTCGCCGACGAGGCGCGCCTGCACCTCAGCCGCGCCTACCTTGACGGCGGCCGCGCCGAGGAGGCCCTCAAGCAGCTTGCCCCGCTCCTCGAGCGGGACTCCTCCGACGCGTCCCACCTCGACGCCCTCCTGCTCTCCGCGGAAGCGCAGCGCGCCATGGGCAGCGACGAGCACCTCGAAATGGCCCTCGAAATTTACGACCGCCTCCTCGCCCGGAAGGACCTTCCCTACCCGCTCAACAACCGCATTCACTTCCTGAAGGGCCTCGCCCTGGAACAGCTCGACCGGCCGGAGGATGCCTTCGCCACCTACTACCGCGTCATCGACGGCGAGAACCTCCCCAAGGGCCAGGCCGTCACCGAGTGGAAATGGTTCTACGACTGCGGGTTCAAGTGCCTGCGGCTCCTCGGCGACGACAACCGGTGGCGGGCGGCCTACAACGTCGCCCGGAAGCTGGCCGCCACCGAGGGCCCCCGCGCCGGGGAGGCCGGCGACCGCGCCCGCAAGATCCAGCTGAAGCACATGATCTGGGAGGACGAGTAAACACCCCGGCACTCGACACTCGACAGGGCGAAAATCGGCGGCATGGTGGCCCCGCCATGCCGAAACCGAAGTTGTTCATTCCCGGCCCCGTGGATATCTCGGAGGCCACCTACGAGGCCATGCGCCAGCCGATCATCGGGCACCGCGGCGCCGATTTCGAAGAACTCTACGCCTCGATTCAGCCGGGCCTCCGGCAGATCGCCGGCACCAGCCGCCCGGTCTTCCTCTCGACCTCCTCCGCGTGGGGGGTCATGGAAGGGGCGATCCGCAACCTCGTGCAGAAGAAGGTCCTGAACCTCTGCTGCGGGGCATTCTCCGACAAGTGGCACAGCGTCGCGAAGAGCTGCGGCAAGGAGGCCGAGAAGATCCAGGTCGAATGGGGTGAAGCCATCGACCCCGCCGCGGTGGAAGCCAGGCTGGCGGAGGGCGGATTCGACTGCGTGACCCTCGTGCACAACGAAACCTCGACCGGCGTCATGAATCCCCTCGCCGAGATCGCGGCGGTGGTGAAGCGCTTCGACGACGTCCTCCTTGTGACCGACACCGTCTCCTCGTTCTCGGCGGTCCCCACCCCGGTCGATGACCTCGGCATCGACGTCCTGCTCGCCGGGGTCCAGAAGGCGCTCGCCCTCCCCCCCGGTCTCTCCGTCTTCACCTGCTCGGAGGCCGCCCTCGAGCGCGCCGCCTCCACCCCGGACCGCGGATACTATTTCGACTTCGTGGAATTCGCCAAGAACGACGCCAAGAACAACACCCCGTCGACTCCCGCCATCGCGCTTCTCTATGCCCTCAAGCAGAAGGTCGATGAGATTCTCGCCGAGGGCCTCGAGGCGCGCTTTGCCCGCCACGAGCGCACCAACGCCCAGGTCCACGCCTGGGGAGACAAGCACGGCATCGCGAACTTCGCGCCGGCCGGCTTCGAGTCGAGATCACTCACCTGCTTCGCCACCCCCGAGGGCCTCGATCTCCCGGGATTCATCAAGACCTTGCGGTCCAGGCACAACTTCCTCATCAACGGCGGCTACGGGAAAATCAAGGGCACCACTTTCCGCGTCAGCAACATGGGCAACGAAACGGAGGCCACCATGCAGGAACTCCTCGACGCCATGGATGACGTCTGGAGCGAGGTCGTGGCCAGCGCGTGACCGCCGCGGCCCATAGGGCAAGTAGCGGAACGCCTGCGCGTTCCGTTCGGAAGCATTCCCATCGCCAATCCGGCCCGCCTCGAGCGTCGGGCCAAGAGATCCGTCACCAGACATCAAACAGAAGCGCGTTTCATGAAGCCCATGATTGACTCCATCCTCGCGATCGTCGCAGCGCTTTCAGTGGCCCTTTGCAATATTGCCGCCAAGCCGAACCCGGTCTTCGGCACCCCGGTGGAACAAGCGGTCAAGGGCATCCCAAAGCTTGCCGCGGCAGCGCTCGAAATGGGCGGTGACCGCGCTTTGATGCTCGCCATGAAATGAAGACGGCGAAATCCGGCAGCCGGCAACACGGTATGAACAACGAACACATCAGGAGACGATCATGGGTGACACAGGCACAGCAGCGCTAATCGCCGGGTTTCCAGCACTTCGCTCGGGGATCTCGCGACGACTCGGAAGTGGCGCCTTTATCCTGGCATGCGTGCTGTGGGTGGCCGCATTCCCGCAATCGGCCCGCGCCGAGGCGGAGGCCGAGACCCTGGAACAGCTCCGCCAACGGCATCAAGAGGCGCGCGCCACCTTCGCCAAAACCAAGGACTACGGGAAAGCCTACAAAGAATCTAGAGAAGCAGCGCATAAGCTGATTTCGGCACTGTTGGATCATTGGAGGACCCTGCCGGATGGCGTTGCCGGGGTGCCCGTTGTTTGCCGGGAGATCAGGATCGTTTACAAGGAGATGGCGGGCAGCCCGCTCACAGAACGGCACAACATCGAGAAATCGTTCCTTGCCCGCACCGTCTGGCCGCTGCTTGCTGATGATGACCTGAGACCGGACCAGGCGGTGTTTTTGCTGGAACTGACCAAGCCGCAGATGGGCGTGCGCATGAACGACAGGAAGGCGCGACGCGGAGAGCCGACGGAACCTCTTGGCTGGGATGTGCAGGGGGCTCATGCGTTGGCCCTGATTCGCAGTGGCAACGACAAAAAGGCCCGCGATGAGATCACCAATCTCCACGGCAAGGTCTCCATCAACCGCGCCCACAATCCCCGCGGCAGCCTGGATTACGGGCCCGAGGCCGGGGACGGGCGTTATCGGGACTACACCGACTATCTTCAACTCTGCGAGGCGCTGCATGCCTTGCAGGCCGCGATCGCCCATGACCGTGAAGGCGCCAGGAAGCACATCGCGAAGGCACGGAAGCTGCGCGAGGCCCTCTCTCCCGAGGCGACCCCGCTGGTCGCCGAGGCCGCCCGGCGAGTCAAAATGGACAAAGACTGACACTCCCAACCGCCTCCGCATTGGATGGATTTCGATCGAGGGGGCGCCCGGAGAACCCTTGGCGGACATGGCGCCGGACCGAACGGGCTGCCGCCGGCCGATCTGCTTTGACGTAATGGATGAACACAGATTCCCGGCATGAATGAACCGCCCTCCACCGAAGCGGAAGCCTCGACGACACCTTCGCCGCGGGGCGGCAAAAGCAAGTGGGTGCTCTTTCTGGGATTGGCCCTGTATCTCCTCTTGACCGCCCCCAACAGCCTGCTTGGACTGATCATGGGGGTCGGCGGTGACGGTTGGGGCGGAACACTTGAACTCAAGGAACGAATCGCTCTGCTGATCCTGGGGACGAATCTTCCGTTCACGTTGGCAGCCCTGGTGATATTCGGCGCAGGGTTGCGCCGACCTCCCATTCGGCGGCGGGCTGTATTGCTTCTTCTTGGGCTGGGCCTTGCATGCGTCGCTTACAGCATCCTCGCAGATGTGGTATTTGGAGTCGACATCTACTGACAATCACGCCGCCGGGCGAGCCGTTCACTCCCCTTCCATGTCCTCCAGCAGGGCCTTCGCCTCGTGGATATGGCGCTCGAGATCCACCTTGCGGAGGGCCTCCTGGACCTTGCGGCGCTGCCCGCGGTCGAGGGTCGCCGGCGGGTCTTCGCCGACCGCGCCGCGGGGAACGTCCTCCAGCGGCCAGTCGTCGCTGCGCTGCGTGCCGAAGGGGATGTCGGTCATGCGTTCGGCCTGGAGGTTGCCAAGCGGGCTGCGGCCCCACGCGTAGCGGTAGTGCACCGGAGCGGGCACCATGGGACTGCTGAGAACAAGGGCCTTGGTGTCCTTCCGGGGGCGCCCCCGGTCGTCCTTCCCGATGACGAGGTGGGTGGTCTCG
Source organism: Akkermansiaceae bacterium (assembly GCA_013001695.1). GTDB lineage: Bacteria > Verrucomicrobiota > Verrucomicrobiia > Verrucomicrobiales > Akkermansiaceae > Roseibacillus_B. The sequence goes on along the minus strand of JABDMC010000229.1, from coordinate 4,769 downwards.
GCGGGATGGAACTTGCGGTCCTCGCCCGCCACGGCGAAGCCGAGGATCGGCCCGCCGTCATCGACCGCACCCGCCGGCTCGTCCAGGCGGAGAATGATGCGGCCGTCCTCCCTTTTCATCTCCGCGACCATGGGCGGCTTCCAGCGGATCTCCTTGTCGAAGCCGTATTGCGTGGCGAGGGCCCACCGGGCGATCCTCTCGCCCGCCGGGATCTTGAGCTGGGGATGGTACCACCGGCGCCGCAGGTCGTAGGTGCTGGTGAAGCCGATGTTCTCGTCGCCCGCCCGGTAGAATTCGAGGAAGGTCTCGTACTGCGCCTCGCGGATGTAGGGCCCGACATTGCCCATCATCGCGGTGTAATTCTCGAGCGTCTGGACCTCTCCCTCCGTGCAGAGCGAGAGGATGCCGAAGGGCATCGCGGGATCGTTGAAGGCGGCCCGCCATGAGGTGATCATCTTCGGGAAAACATGGCGGTACATGATGGCTCCCGGCGTCCCGTTGAAGCAGTTGTTGTATCCCTGGTGGAAGATCGCGCCCTTGACGCGGATCCCCTCGAGGGGGGCGATCATGCTCGCGTAGCAATTGCCGGGCCGGTTCTGGTTCATGTCCGGCCCCGGGCGGATCTCGGCGGGCTCCTTGTCCTTGGGAGAGAGCGCCTTGCCCTCCTTCTCGAAGCGCGCTACCTTCTGGCGGTAGTTCTCGATGCGGCTCGCGAGGTCCGCCTGCGGGTCCCACGCCGCGACCTTCTCGTCCCACTCGGCGAGAACCGCCTTGAGCTGCGGCGAGTCGATTTCCCGGAGCACCGCGTCGGGCGTCCACGTTTCCACCGTGGTGCCCCCGCGCGAGGCGTCGATGATGCCGATCGGAACCCCGGTGGCCATGTGGATCCGGCGGGCGAAGACATAGCCGATGGCGGAGAGTTCGCGCACCACGTCGGGGGTGCAGACGTCCCAGTCGCCCTTGCGGTAATGCCGGCTGAACCACCCGCTCCACTCGTGGAGCCGGGGGAACCCCGCCTTGCGCGCGGGCCCGTCCTGGGCCGGAACCGTCAGGATCCGGATCCCGGGGAAGTTCGCCGACACGATCTCGAGCGACCCGTTCTCGATCCGGCTCAGGGGAAACTCCATGTTGCTCTGGCCGCCGAGCACCCACACGTCGCCCACGAGGATGTTCTCGAGGGTGAGCGTCGTGGCGCCGTCGGTCACGGTCATGACCCGCGGCTCGGCGCTGGCGGGCATGGCCGGCAAGGTCACCTTCCACGACCGGTCCCCCGCGGCGGTGGCGGTCTGCTTCTTGCCGTCGAAGGTCACCGTGACCGTGTCGCCCGCCTTGGCCCACCCCCGGATTGCGGCCGGCTTGTCGCGCTGGAGCACCATGTTCGACTGGAAGAGGTTGTGCACGCACAGGCCTTCCCCGACCGCGGGCACCTCGATGACATCCTCCTTCGGCAGGGCCCCCGCCGCCTCGAGCGCCATCGCCCCCGCCACCACCAATCCCGTGAATACTGCTCGTCCTCTCATTTTGCTGGGCCGATATACCGCCCGGCCCGGCGGTTCCTGTCGGGGAATTGCCTCCGCCCCCGGGGAGACTCCCCTCCCCCTCCGGCCGCCGGGTCCCGAGCGGGCGGCGGTCGGGCACGTCGCCACCCATGAACGACGGCGCCCGGCCGGTGGCGGGATAATATGTGATTGTTTTCGTCATCCCACCCATTACTCCCTTGCCGATGAGAAAATTGACCGCCCTCTGTGCCGGGGCCGCCGCCCTCCTGCCCATGCAGACGCGCGCCCAGGCGGACACCGCCCCTCACCGCGCTGCTTACGCCGAGATCAACGGGAACCAGGCGACCTACCGCTACGCCAAGGTCACCCTCGCGGAAGACCCCGCCGACATCACCGTCGAAGGCTGGCATGACGACGGCACGCTGCGCAAGATCGTGGCCACCATTCCGGGTGAACACGGGACCGGCGTCGAGGAATACTACCTCGAGGCCGGCGCCCCGCTCTTTGTCTACACGAAGTACGACACCGTCAACACTCGGACCGGCGAGGTCGCGGCCGTGGTTGAAGACCGCTACTACTTCAAGGAGGGAGATCTGTTCAAGTGGCTGGGTCCCGGCAAGCAACCGGTGGCACCCGGCTCGGCGGATTTCGCCGAGCGGGCGCAAACCGTGAAGGCGGATTGCACCCGCTTCGTGATCGCACTCGGGTCTCCCGCGCCGGTTCCCGGGGGGGCGCGGGACCAGGAATGGCTGCCGGTCGCGGACACCACCTCGCACGACGGATCGATGGCGCTCGCCATCGCGGTCAAGGGCAGGAAGCCGACGAAGGATCTCCTCGAAGAACTGATCCAGGAGGAGAGCGTCGAAGGCCTCGTGAACTACATCGTGCGGCTGAAGGGCCGGGACCATGAGCCCGCGGTTCTCGGCGAGACCCGTGGCACATGGTGGAGCGACCAGCGCAGCTCCGGGAATTCCGGGGTGGAGGTGGTCTGGTCCGAGGACGACCGTCATGTGGCGCAGTTGACCTACGCGAACTACACAGCCTACGAGCTGCTCGTTTGCAGGGTCGGGGCCGGCAGGCTGTCGAAGGCCGCGGATCTGCTGGATCCCAGCAAGAATGCCGCCCTGAAGAAGGTCGCGGGAACCGGCCATCTCGGGAATTTCGATGCGGCCGAGTTCACCCTCGCCGTCCATCACCCCCGCATCATGGATACCGCCGCCGGCAAGGTGGTGCAGGTGAGCGTCTCCGGCGAAATTGCCCATATCAACGATGACCCGCCCCACTGGGACACCACCGTCACCTTCCGCATTGTCTCCGATCGTGAAGAGACCCCCGCCCTGGACGCTCCGGTGCTCAAGTGGCTCTCGACCGAGATCACTGAATAGGCGCCGCGCCCGGTTGCCGGCGAGGCCTGGCGCAACCTACAGCGGGAGGTCGTAGCTGCGGCCGGCCACCCCGCGGTGCCAGTTCACGTAGGCGGCATTGACGGTGGCGTAGCCTCCGGGCGTCGGGTAGTTGCCGGTGAAATACCAGTCGCCGCACGGTCCCGGGATGGAGGCGTGGAGGTTCTCGATGGTCTGGAAGATGACCTCCACCTCGCCGTGCCAGTCGAGCTCCTCGGGATAGACCATGCGGCTGATCTCGGCCGAGATCTCCCCGGCGGTGAAGGGCTCGTAGAGGCGCTGCACGCAGTTGCGGCGCTCCTCGCGCGGCTTGGCCAGCTCGGCGAGGCAGGCATCGTAGGTTTCCTCGAGCAGCCGCCGCCGCCCGGTGCGCTGCAGGAGCGCCACCGTGGCCTGGAAGGCGATGAACTTCCCGAGTTCCGCCATGTCGATCCCGTAACAATCCGGATAGCGGATCTGGGGGGCCGTCGAGCAGATCACGATCTTGCGCGGGTTGGTGCGCGCCAGGATCTTCAGGATGGAGTTCTTCAGGGTCGTTCCGCGCACGATGGAATCGTCGAGCACCACGAGGGAGTCCCCGTCGTTCACGACCCCGTAGGTGATGTCATAGACGTGCGACACCAACTGCGCCCTCCCCTTCTCCTGCGAGATGAAGGTCCGCATCTTGATGTCCTTGTGGGCCACCTTCTCGCCCCGCGGCCAGTTCCGCATGATGAGGCCATCGAGGAGGTCCTCCCCCACCGTCCCGTTCTCCGCGGCGGCGAGGATGTCGCGCTTCACCTCGTCGCGGCGGTGGATGCGCAGGCCGTCCATGAGCCCGTAGTAGGCCGTCTCGGCGGTGTTCGGGACGAAGGAGAAGATCGTCTTCTCGAAATCCCCGCCGATCGACTTCACCACCTGGGGGACGAGGGCGGCGCCCATGGCCTTGCGCTCGGCGTAGATGTCGGGGTCGTTCCCGCGCGAGAAGTAGATGCGCTCGAACGAGCACGGCTGCGGCGGTTCTTCCGGGGCGAAGCGGCCCACGGCGAGGGCGCCGTCGCTCTTGATGGTGGCCACCGCCCCGGGGTCGAGTTCCTGCACGGCGTCCTGCTCCGCCTCGAAGACGGTCATGAGCGGGACCCGCTCGGAGGCGAAGGCGATGACATCCTCGGTGACCAGCATGTGGCAGGGCCGGATGCCGCGCGGGTCGCGGAGGACGAAGACGTCCCCGTTGCCCACCACCCCGCAGATCGTGTAGCCGCCGTCCCACGCCCGGGCGGATTCCGAGACGATCTTCATGAGGTCGATCTCCTCGGAGATCCGCTTCGGGATCTCCTCCCCGGCCATCCCCTCGTCGCGCAGGCGCCGGTAGATGTCGGTGTGGGCCTCGTCGAGGTGGAACCCGATTTCCTCCTGCACGGTCTGCGTGTCGGTGCCGAAGACCGGATGCTGCCCCCGCTCGATGAGGTGCTCGTTCAGCTCCCGCGTGTTCGTCATGTTGAAGTTGCCCATCACCATGAGGGTCCGCGTCGGCCAGTTGCTGCGCCGCAGGTAGGGGTGGCACGACCCGGAACTGAACTGCCCGGACGTCCCGTAGCGGAGGTGCCCGATCAGGATCTCCCCGCCGAACTCGAAGCTCCGCTTGATGGCCTCCGGGTCGTCGAGGTCGATCTGCCCCTTGCGCACCATCTTGTTGAAGCGCTTCAGTTCACCGCGGAAGAGCGTCGCGAGGGAATCGCGCGCGGAGTCACGCTTGCGGAAGATGTACGGCGAGCCGAGGGGCATGTGGAGCTTGGCGCACCCGATCCCGACCCCGTCCTGCCCGCGGTTGTGCTGCTTCTCCATGAGGAGGAAGAGCTTGTTGAACCCCCAGAGCGCGGACCCGTAC
>JABDMC010000221.1 GCA_013001695.1 Akkermansiaceae bacterium | reverse complement strand
CGAGAGCTCCCCGCTGAGCCGGTTGTGCGGAATGAACAGATACTCGTGGGCCATGTAAAAGTGGCCGGCGAGGTAGGCCAGCACCGCGTAGGCGAGGGCCACCGTGATGGTGCAGCCGGTGGCGAGGCCGTCCAGCCCGTCGGTGAGGTTCACCGCGTTCGAGCAGCCCACGATGATCAGCACGAAAAACGGAATGGCGAGGAACCCGATGTCGAAGAAGTTCTTCACCAGCGGGAAGGTGAGCGAACTGATCGGGACGTGCGTCGAGTCGCCCCCGATCTTCATCCGGAAGCCCATGGACTCGAGGTCGGCCCCCTCCGCCCCGAACCCCGACACCTCCTTCTTGAAGTACAGGAAGCACGCCGCCACCAGCCCGATGACGAACTGCCAGAAGAGCTTCTGGCGGGCGCTGACCCCCGCGGAATCCTTCTTCACGACCTTGGTGTAGTCGTCCATGAACCCGAGGAGACCGAGGCCGAGCATCACGCAGGTCGTGACCGCCACGAAGGGGTTCAATGGCCGGCCGCACAGCAGCACCGTGGTGAGCACGACCCCGAGGATCAGGGCGCCCCCCATGGTCGGGGTCCCCGCCTTCCCGCCGTGCAGTTCGGCCAGCTTGTGCACCTCCTCCGCGGATCGGATCGGCTGGCCGACCTTCATGGAGATCAGCCGCCGAATCACCCGGGGGCCGACCACGAGGCTGAGGACAAACGAGAAGATCGTCGCGAGGGCGGCGCGAAAGGTGATGTACTGGAGGAGGTTGAGAAAGCTGAAGGTGTGGGCCCACCCCTCCCGCCCCGCGGCGTTCTCCGCCTCGAATGCCTGTTGCCAGAGTTCGTAGATCCAGTAGAGCATCAGTCTTTCGGGAAGGCCTCGTTCATCACGGATTCCACCGCGGCGAGGCGGCTCCCCTTGAACAGGACGTAGTCGCCGGCGTGCGCCGAGGCCCGCAGCCAGTCGGCCGCCTGCCGGTAGTCGGTGAAGTGGCGGGCGGTGTCCGCCCCGGCTTCCCGGGCCGCCTCCGAGATGGATTCCGCCTCCTCGCCGACGCTGATGACCCGGATCCCGTTCTCCGCCGCGTGCCGCCCGACGGCGCGGTGCATCTCATCGGCGTGGCTCCCCAGCTCGGCCATCATTCCCAGCACCACCGTCTTGGTGTGGCCGTTTTCCACCGGCTGGTCGGCGAGGGTCTCGATCGCGGCCCGCACCGACTCGGGGTTGGCGTTGTAGGTGTCATCGAAGACGATCACGCCCTCCGACTGGTAGCGCTTGAGCCGCCCGCCGGTCAGTTCCGGCTCTTCCAGCCCGGCCCGGATCTCATCGAGGGTGAGGCCGAGAGTCCATCCGGCCGCCGCGGCGAGGAGCGAGTTGGTCACCATGTGGCGCCCCGCCACCGGGAGGTCGATGTGAATCGCCCCGTGGCGGTCGGTGATGAGCTCGAAGGACGCACCCTCCGCGTCGAAGGTGAGTTGTTCGGCGCGGATCGCGCCCCGGCCGTTGCCGACCGCGATGGTGTTCGCCTGGCTCCGCCGGCGGAAGTAGTCGACGTAGTCGCACCCGGCCGGCATGATGAGGGTTCCGACCTCCGGGAGGCACCGGGCCAGGGCGCCCTTTTCCTCGGCGATGCTGTCACGGCTCCCCATGAATTCGATGTGGGCCGTGCCGATGTTGGTGATGATCCCGAGGTGCGGCCGGGCGATCTCGCAGAGCGGCGCGATCTCGCCGGGGTGGTTCATCCCCATCTCGAGGACGAAGACATCGGTGTCCGGGGCGGCGGAGAGGATCGTCAGCGGGACGCCGATGTGGTTGTTGAGGTTGCCGACGGTGGCGTGCACCTTGAACCGCTGCCGCAGGACCGAGGCCGTGAAATCCTTGGTGGTCGTCTTGCCGTTGGAACCGGTGATTCCCACCACCACCACGTCCAGCAACTCCCGGTACCAGCGCGCCAGCCGCTGCAGGGCGATCAGGGTGTCACTCACCTGGATGACCCCCGCGGCGCCCGGATCGAACCCCTCCGGCAGGTGGTTGACCACGAGGCACGCGGCGCCCTTTTTCACGGCCTCGCCGAGGAAGTCGTGGGCGTCGAAGCGGTCCCCCTTCAGCGCGATGAAGAGGGCCCCGTGGTCGATGGTGCGGGTGTCGGTCGACACCGTGCCGCTGGTCATCCGCGTCCCGTCGCCGCCAACCAGTTCGCCGGCGACCGCGCCGCACAGGGTCTGAATATCACATGGGTTCATTGCATACTTTCGGATTGGCGCTCCGCCAAGGCACTACGGGCCTGCTTTCGATCGTCAAAGTCCACGCGCTCGGTGGCAAATTCCTGGTAGGTTTCGTGCCCCTTCCCCGCGATGAGGACCACGTCCCCGTCCTGCGCGAGGTCGACCGCCTGCCGGATCGCCGCGGCGCGGTCCACCACCGTCTCGTAGGAGGCGTTCCCCATCCCCTTCTCGATCTCGCGGATGATGGCCGCGGGATCCTCCGAGCGGGGGTTGTCGGAGGTCACCACGCAAAAGTCACTGTGGCTCGCGGCGGCCTTCCCCATGCGGGCCCGCTTGTCGCGGTCCCGGTCCCCGCCGCAGCCGAACACCGTGATCAGGCGCGACGGCTCCAGCTCGCGCAGGGTCCGGCACGCGTTGTCGATGGCGTCGGGGGTGTGGGCGTAGTCCACGTAGACCGTCACGCCCGCCGCCGATCCGGCGATCTCCATCCTCCCCGGAACCTGCGGAATGTCCTTCAGGGCCGCCACCGCATCGCGCATCGGGATCCGGACCGCCGCCGCCGCGGCCAGCGCCGCGAGGGCGTTGTAGACGTTGAAGCGCCCGATCAGGGGCATGCGCACCAGGTAGGATCGCCCCTTGGCGTGGAGCTGGAACTCCAATCCGTGCCGCGACTGCTTGACGTTGCCCGCCTTGAACCCGCAATGCGCGCCGAACCCGTAGGTCGTGACCTTGAGGCGCTCCTTGAAATCGCGCTCGAGGATCGCCCCGTAGCGATCGTCGAGGTTGACGACGGCGGTGGGGTTCTTCCCGGCGGCATCCCGGGCGGCCTGCTCGAAGAGGATCCGCTTCGAGGCGAAGTACTTCTCCATCGTGCCGTGGTAGTCGAGATGGTCCTGGGTGAGGTTCGTGAAGACCACCGCGTCGAAGGCGACCGCGGCGGTGCGCTTCTGCTCGAGGCCGTGGGAGGAGACCTCCATGGCGACCCCGCGGCAGCCGTTGTTGCGCATGCGGTCCAGGATCTCCTGGACCTCGAGACTCCCCGGGGTGGTATGGCTCGCGACCTCCGCCGTCTCCCCGTCATCGAAGACCACCGTTCCCATCAGCCCCGCCTGGTGCAGGGTCGACTTCATGATGCAGTGCAGCAGGAAGGCGGTGGTCGTCTTGCCGTTGGTCCCGGTGATGCCCGCAACCTTCATCGCCCGCGACGGGCAGCCGAACCACTGGTCCGCGATGAGGGCGAGGGCCTCCCGCGTGTCGGGGACCAGCACCCAGGTGACCCCTTGCGGCGCGTCCGCCCCCAGCGGCGCCTCCGCGATGATGACCGCCGCCCCGGCCTCCACGGCCGCGGGAATGAATTCGTGACCGTCGAAATCGTCGCCGCGAACCGCCACGAAGGCGTCGCCCTTCCGCACCGCCCGGCTGTCGTCCCGCACCCCCTGGACCTCCACCGCATCGTCCCCGCTCACCGCCGTGCGGGGCAGGATGTCGATGAGGTCTTTCAGGGGCATGCTCATCACTCGTGGCTCGAGGCGAGGGAGTCTTCCAGCTCCACCGGTTCGGTCGGTTCGAGGTTCAGGTAGGCCGCGGCGCGGGCCGCGATGTTGGCGAAGATCGGGGCCCCGATCGTCCCGCCGGAGCGCTTCACGCTCGTCGTCTGCGGGTCGTCAATGACCACCACGCAGACGAATTCCGGCTCGTCGGCGGGCAACATCCCCGCAAACGACACCACGTAGCGGTCGGCGTGGTAGCCCCGCCCGTTGGCGAGGGTCTTCTTGGCGGTTCCGGTCTTCCCGGCGGACTTGAAGCCCGGCACCGCGGCGCGGGAGGCGGTCCCCTCCTTGCTCACCACCCGGCTCAGGGCGGCCCGCATGCGGCGCGACGCCGGGCCGCTCATGACCTTGCCGACGGATTCCGGCCCGTAGCTTTCGATGGCGGTGCCGTCGTTGGCGATGACGGCCTGCACGAGGCGGGGCTTCATGAGCGTCCCCCCGTTGGCGATCGCGCCGTAGGCCGCGGCCACCTGCAGGGGAGTCACGCTGATGCCGTAGCCGTAAGAAAGGCGCGAAAAGTTCACGGCGTTCGTGGCATCGGACACCAGCCCCGCGGATTCGCCGGGGAGCGCGATTCCCGTGCGCTGCGCAAACCCGAAGCGGTCCAGGTAATCAAGGAAGGCCGGCCGGCCGAGCCGCTTCGCAATCTTGTAGGCCCCGATGTTGCTCGACTTCATCAGGACCTCCTCGAGGGTGAGGTCGCCGTAGGGATGGTGATCGGGAACCCGCACCCCGTGGCTCTCCTGGAGCATGCCCCAGTGGCAGTGGGTCACGGTGGACGGGCTCATGAGGCCGGCGTCGAGGACCCCCGTGGCGGCCACCACCTTGAAGGTCGAGCCGGGCTCGTAGAGCGCCTGCACCGCGTAGTGAAAGCTGGCGTCCGCCACCCCGGCGCGGTCATTGAGATCGAAATGCGGCCGGCTCGCGATGGCGAGGACGTCACCCGATCCGGGCGCCATCATGATGACCGCCCCGCGCTCCGCCTCGAACTCCGCCAGGCCGGAGTCGAGCTCCTCCTCGACGATGGCCTGCAACCCGAGATCGAGGGAAAGCTGCACGTTGAACCCCGCGATGGGCGGCTTCAGCTTCCCCTCGTGCGGGGCGAGGAGAAACCCGCGGGAGCCGCGCTTCAGGATGCGGTAGCCGTCCTTGCCCCGGAGGTAGTCGCCCATGGTGCGCTCCACCCCGCAGACCCCCGCCCCCTCGTGGTTCACGAAGCCCACCGTGTGGGTCGCCAGCTTGGAGGCCGAATACCACCGGTGCATCCGCTTCTCAAAACGAAATCCCTGCAGGCGGTGCGTCCCGATGGTCTCCTCGATCTCGTCCGCGACATCTTCCGGGAGGTCCTTCGCCACCACCACCTCCATGAGCTTGCTGCCCTCGATCCGGGAGCGCAGCTCGTCGCTCGGAATCCGCAGGGACCGCGAAATGACCACCAGGGCCCGCGATAGGTGGTCCTGCACGATGTCGCCCGGGGCCATCTCCTCCAGCACCTTGCGCCGCTGCGCCATGAGGAGCTTCCGCCGCCCGAGCTCGTCCGCCTCGATCCAGGCGCGCGTCCCCATCAACCGCTGGCAGGCCACCCCCAGCGAGACGATCTTCGGGTCCCGGAGGTGATACTTGTCGACCACGATCGTGGAGACCGGCATGTTGCGGGCGATGATCTCCTCGTTGCGGTCCACGATGAGACCGCTGCGCGCCGGCAGCAGCCTTTCGCGCGTGTAGGAGCGCGACGCCTTCGTCACCGACTCGTGCCGGTCCAGCCACTGCAGATGGACGAGCCGGATCGACAGGATGCTGAAGCCGGCCACGATCGTCAGACAGATCAACAGGGCGCGACGTTGAATGGGTGAACTCACAAGGGGATTTCCACAATCAAGGACTGCGGCCGGCAAGGTCTGGCAGGATGGGACTCTTGGGATTCTGCTTGATCTCCTCGACGGACATCACCGGGATCGGCACGAGGTCCGAGGCGATCTGCTGGAGGCGGTCCCGCACAAGGTAGCGGTTCAACTCGCGGTCGAGACGCATCTGCAGCGTCTTGATGTCGAGCTCGTGCTGCGCGACCCGCTGCTCGGTCTCCTCGATCTGCCGCGCCACGTCGATCTGCCGGTTCTTCACGTAGGCGTGAAACACGCCGGCCGCGGTGGTAATCACGGCCGCCACGATCAGCAACAGGACGCTGCCCAGGCTGAGGTTCCGCTCTTGCCTCCTGCGGTTCACCGTCCCCCTCCACCCAGCCGTTCGGCCGCTCTGAGTTTGGCACTGCGGGCCCGGGGATTGCCGGCCAGCTCCGGTTCCCGGGCCACCACGGCCCGCTTCGTGAGCAACTTGAATTCGTATTCCGGGTTGGGGCGTGGCGCGGGCCACTCCGGCCGGTCGATCTCGGCGGCGCTGTGCCGCTTCATGAAGCGCTTGACGATGCGGTCTTCCCCGCTGTGGAAGGAGATCACCACGAGGCGCCCCCCGGGGCGCAGGAGGCGCGGCGCGGCCTCGAGGGCCTCCTGCAGGGACTCCAGCTCGCGGTTCACCGTCATGCGGATCGCCTGGAAAACGCGGGTCGCGGGATGAATGCGGCCTCCGCGCCCGACCACCCCGGCGACACAGCCGGCGAGGTCGAGGGTGCGCTCGAAGGGGCGCGACGCGCGGCGCGCCACGATGGCCCGGGCCACCGCCCGGGAACGCTTCTCCTCGCCCAGTTCGTGGAAGATCCGCGCCAGGTCGGCCTCCCCCCAGGTGTTGACCACGACCGCCGCCGTGAGTTGCTCGCCGGGGTCCATCCGCATGTCCAGGGGACCGTCGGCCCGCAGCGAGAACCCACGTTCGGCAGTATCCAACTGGTGGGAAGACACACCCAGGTCCAGGAGGATGCCATCGACCCCGTCCGGGGCCGTGTCACTGACTACACCTTGAATTTCCGCGAAGTTGGCACGACGCGATTCGAAGGCCTCGCCATACGCTTGCAGGTCCGTATTGGACTGCACGCAGGCGAGGGCCTCCGGATCGCGCTCAATGCCGATGACCCGCGCGCCCCTTTGCAGGAGCGCAAGCGTGTGACCAGCACCACCCAACGTCGCATCAACAACCGTTCTACCCGCGCCGGGCGCGAGGTAGTGAAGAGCTTCCTCCAGCAGGACCGGGCGATGATGAAAATCGCCGCCGCCGCCCTCGCGCATCCCTTCCCCGCTCATCAGGAAAGGGTGCCCCAACCCCGACACCGCCAACAGCTTTGTCGAATAGTTTGCTAGGCACCACACCATCAGCGGTGCCGGGGTTGGAGAGGGCAACAGCATCGTTTGTCAGTCAGTCAGTGTGCAGCGAGGAAAGTTTCATTAGCTAAAATCCACCGAGTCGTAGAGGTCGTCGAGCAGGGCCTCCTCGGCCGTCTGCATCGCGGCGTGGTCGCGCGGGCTCACGATGTCGAAGTTCGTTCCGCGGCCGTAGAGGTGCACCGCCCCGCCGGGCTCGAGCCCCCGCTCGTCCGCGATCTTCTTCGGGATGAGGAGCTTCCCCTGGTCGTTCATGTTCACCTGCGCGTTGCGCGAATACAGCAACCCCTTCTTCCGGCCCTTCGCGCCGGCGGTCAGTTCAGGATCGTTGTCAATCGAGCGAATCATGGCTTCAAAGGCTTCGTCCGTGAGGACCTTCAGCACCGGAACCTTGTAGGTCTGCCACCGGAGGAGCCGCAGCGGCAGGGCCTCCCCACGCTGCGGGCGCCATTCCGACGGCACTGAAACGCGTCCTTTCGCGTCCAGTTTGAAGTCGAAGACGCCCTCAAAGCTGTGGTTTGGTACACCCATGGTGCTAATCTCATCCGTCGTGGTGCATATTGGTACACTTTATGACACTATTTGGTCAATCTAAAAACTTAACGACGCAGAATATTTTCTTCGAACCCTTAAGCGGCGGACTTTTTAAAGATACTCGTTAATAAGTCCTGATTATTCATTGATCTTTATGAAAACGCCCCCCTTGAGGCCCGCCGCGCCCCCCGGATCGTAAAATCCCCGGAAATCAGGGCTCCTGGAAGCGCCGCCCCCCGCCCGCAAGCCGCATTCCCCTGGGAGCGCGGACGGCTCGTCCGCCATCGGGATCGGCCCCGGCCGCAGGCCGCATTCCCCGGCCGGCCGCCGCCGAAACCGAAGCCTTGGACGGCCGGCTACACTCCCTGAGCAACCATGCTGCCTATATACCGCCGCCGGGCTCCAAATGCGGACGGGCCGTCCGCGCTCCCAGGGCAGAAATGCCGCCGCCGAAACCCAAGGGTCGGACGAGCTGGCTACGCTCCCAGGGCCCCGGCCCTACTTCATTTCCATCTCGAGGCGGCTCCCCTCCTCGCCCTCCTTGCCGGGGAGCGGCCGCCACACGACGTAGAACCCGTGGTAGAGCGGCTTCGTCTGCCGGAGTTCGAGGTAGCCCTTGCCGGTGTCCTCCGTCATCCAGACGATGCGGTTGTTGCCGATCTTTTCGGAACTCAGCTCGACGGACTTGAGCTTCTGGACGAGCTCGTCGAACTCCGCCTTCTCGTCCTCCTTCATGGTGTCGCCGAGGTCGTATTTCCTGGCGGACCCCTCGAACGGCTCGAGCTTCAGGCGCGTCTTCTGGATCTTGTCATCGAGGACGTCCTCGAGTTCGTCCTTCGGCACGTCCCGCTCGATGTTGCGGAAGAGGTCCCCCACCATGGTCTCCACCCCGGCCCGGACCGGGTTTTCGGTGGTCTTCTCAACGACCTTCACCCCCAGCAACACCTTCCCGCGGCTGAACTCGTGATCGATCTGGACCTTCGTCCCGCCGGTGTAGGTTGCCGTGAAGCGGACTTCGTCGGCATCCGGATTCGGCTCCTGGCTGGTCGCGAACCCGTCTTCCTGGATCTTGCGCTTCACCCACTTTCCCTTCACCTCCTCCTCGAGGATGAACCGCACTTTCGTGGCCACGATGTCCGAGAGGCGCTTGCCGCGGTTCTTGTGGTAGATGATCGTTTCCCCGTCCGATCCCACCGCGACGTCGAAGGAGCTGCTCTCGAAACCGGCGAAGCAACCCAGCCACGGCTTCTCGGAAAGCATGGGCAGTTCCTCCGCCAGAATCACGCCCGTCAGGGCACCACCGAGCAACAGGAAACGGACCGGATTCAGCATGCCCATCCGCTACCACGGCTTGGGGCTTTCCTCCAGAGAATTTGCGCCCACAATGCGGTCCCATGACCGTCAGCGACCTCGAAGCATCCGCCCGGGACGACGACGCCCCGCCGCCGGACCTGGCGCCTCGCCTGCGGGCCCTCTGGCTGGCCCGGGCCGGCCGTTGGCACGAGGCGCACGACCTCTGCCAGGACATCGCCGAACCCGACGGGGCATGGATCCACGCCTACCTCCACCGCGAGGAAGGCGACCTCGGGAATGCCGCCTACTGGTATGCGCGGGCCCGCCGCAACGCCCCCGGGCCGGAGGTCTCCCTCGAGGAGGAATGGCGCGCCATCGCCTCCGCCTTCGTGTGAGATTCCCGGCTCATTTTCCGCTCCATCCTTGCTCCCGGCGGCCCCGGCTGATACAGGCCCCCGGCATCCTGAAAGCAACTCCATGAAACTTTCCATCATCGGCACCGGATACGTCGGCCTCACCACCGGAACCTGCTTCGCGGAGGTCGGCCACGAGGTGACCTGCGTGGACAACAACGAGGAGAAGGTCCGCACCCTCCTCGACGGAAAGATTCCCATCTACGAGCCCGGCCTCGCGGAACTCGTGAAGAAGAACGTCGCCGCGGGGCGTCTCAAGTTCACCACCTCCACGCCGGAGGGGGTGCAGGACGGCGAGGTGATCTTCATCGCGGTGCCCACCCCGCCCCAGCCGGACGGGTCGGTGGACCTCTCCTACATCGAGAAGGTGGCGCGCGAAATCGCGGAAGCCCTGACCCCCGACCTCGGTTACAGGGTCATCGTCGACAAGTCGACGGTGCCGGTCAAGACCGGGCACAAGGTCGCGGAAACGGTGCGCCGCTACGCCGAACCCGGGGTCGACTTCGGGGTCGTCTCGAATCCCGAGTTCCTCCGCGAAGGCTGCGCCGTGCAGGATCTCCTCGAGCCGGACCGCATCGTCTTCGGCGCCAATGACGAGCGCGCCGTGACCCTCATGAACCGGATTTACGAACCGTTCGTGGCGCCGGTCCTCGTGACCGACATGGAATCGGCGGAGCTCATCAAGCACGCCGCGAATTCCTTCCTCGCCCTCAAGATCTCCTACATCAATGCCGTGGCCCGCATCTGCGAACAGTCCGGGGCCGACATCGAGAAGGTCGCCGAGGGGATCGGGATGGACCACCGCATCGGGCGGTCGTTCCTCAATGCCGGCCTCGGGTACGGCGGATCGTGCTTCCCGAAGGACATCAAGGCCTTCATCGCGATCTCGGAGTCCCTCGGCTATCCGTTCGAGCTCCTCAAGCAGGTCGAGGAAGTCAATGAAACCCAGCGCGAGTTGTTCCTCGGGAAGATCCGCGACAAGCTCTGGGTCCTGCAGGACAAGAAGATCGCCCTGTGGGGCCTGACCTTCAAGCAGAACACCGACGACGTCCGCGAGTCGGTGGCCATGAAACTCGCCGGACAAATGCTCGAGGAAGGCGCCGAGGTGGTGGCATGGGATCCGCAGGGCATCGGGACCGCCAGGAAGTTCGGCAACCTCTCCGGGAAGATCACCTATGCCGACGACATGTATTCCTGTCTCGACGGCGCCGAGGCGCTCGTGATCGGGACGGAGTGGCCGGAATTCGCCAACGCCGACCTCGCGGAGGTCGCGAAGCGTCTCCGGACTCCCCTTGTCTTCGACGGGCGCAACCTCCTCGACCCCCACACCGCCTCCGCCAAGGGCCTCGAATACTACTCGGTGGGACGCCCCGCGGTGGGGGTCACCGATTCCGCCGCCGCCGCCGTGTAACCGCCCCGTCGGTGGCTGCGGCGACCCGCCGCAGGCCGTGTCGGCGGCGCCCCGCCGCAGCAGGGCGTCCGACATCTTCTCCGAGCCGTCCGCGAACCTTTTTATTTCCTCCCCGTGCCCGCCCGCCCCGACAAGAACGTCCGCCGCGCCGCCGTCTCCGCCCTGCGGGCCTGGGCCAAGGGCCACGACTACGCGGAAACCCTCGTCGACCGGCACGCCCGCCGCAATCATCTCTCCGCCGCGGACCGCGCCCTCCTGAACGCCATCCTCCTCGGCGTCCTCCGCAACAAGCGCCTCCTCGACCACTGGATCGCCAACCTGCGCAAGGGCAAGCTCGATCACGAGACCCGGGACATCCTGCGCGTCGGTCTCTGCCAGCTGCTGGTCCTCGAGATCGCCGACCACGCGGCCGTGAACGAGACCGTGGCCTGCGCCCGCAGCCCGGTGCGGGGGCTCATCAACGCCGTGCTCCGCCGGGCCGTCGCGGCCCGCAAGACGCTCCTCGCGGAACGGGACACCCTCGCCCCGCCGCTGCGTTACTCGCATCCCGACTGGCTCTGGAAGCGCTGGAAGAAGCAATTCGGCGGGGACGACGCCACGACCCTTCTCGCGTGGAACAACCGGCCCGCCGAGGTCTTCATGCGGTTCAACCCGCTCAGGGCGGAGGGCTTTCCCGAATCCGCGGATCCCGCCATCGTCCTCGAGCGATCCCCCGCCGACGGCTTCGCGCGCTGCAGCGCACCGGTCCCCGCGGCCTGGCTCGAGGAAGGCCTCGTCTATATCCAGGACCCCGCCACCCGCCACGCGGTGGAACTCCTCGCCCCGCAGCCCGGGGAAACGATCCTCGATGCCTGCGCCGCGCCCGGCGGGAAGGCGGCCCTCATCGCCGCCGCCATGCAGAACGACGGCCACCTGCTCTGCACCGACTCCAACGAGAAGCGCATCCCCCGCCTCGGCGAGAACCTCAGCCGCCTCGGGGTGACCTGCGCCGCCACCGCGTCCTTCGACTGGACGACGAAGCCGCCCGCGGAGTGGCACCGCAAGTTCGACGCCATCCTCCTCGACGTCCCCTGCTCCAACACCGGCGTGCTGCGCCGCCGCGTCGACGCCCGCTGGCGCCTCCGCCTCGAGCAGATCGATGAACTCACCGGGATCCAGCGCGCCATCCTCAGGAACGCCCTCCCCTGCCTCGTGACCGGCGGCCGCCTCGTCTATTCCACCTGCTCGCTCGAACCCGAGGAAAACGGGACGCTCATCGAGGAATTCGCGGCATCACGCCGCGGCATCGAGCTGCGGGAAACCCGCGAGGCTGTCCCCTTCCGCGACGGGACCGACGGCGCCTTCGCGGCCTTGATGGCGTAGGGGCGTCCCTTACTTCGCCCGCCGCAGCGTCAAGACGACCGGATCTTCCCCGGTTTCGATGGTCACCACCATGGTGTCGACATCCTTGAGGTGGTGGCGGATGCGCATCTCGCCCTCGTCGCCCGCGGCGGTGGCGTACTCGAGGTCGAGGATGGCATCCCCGTCATCCGCGCTCCACTTGCCCACCGCCGTGCCGCCCTGGTTGTCGGCACCGGCGTGGACCACCTCCCCCGATCCCCCCACCCGCGCGATCATGCCCACGCTCTCCGTCCCCGCGGTGTGGGTGGTGACTTCGAGCACGTGGTCCCTGATGCGCCACTTGTAGGTCGTCTTCACCGCGTCCCCCCCGGTTTCGGCGTCGAGCCAGGTTCCCACGATCTTGTCCCACCCCGCCTCGCGCAGGATGTCCCCGAGGGTTTCGGCGGTCGTGGGCGAGGCGAGGGCCCACATCGTGAGGCAGACCGCACACAGCGATTTCATGGTCATCGTATTCACAGCTTTCCGGGTTGGTTTCCCTTCACCCCTACCCCCCTCCCCGCGCCGGGACGAGGAGATTCCCCCCCGCCCGAAGGAAGGGGGCGCCCCGCCACCGGTTCCGGGGCGCCCGCTCACCCGACCCCCGGCCATTTCCCCCTTCCCCACCTCCCCGTTCCCCGGTAACTAACCCCGGTGCGCAACTTCTTCAGTCTCGTCCTGGCCCTCCTCATCCTCGTGACCTTCGGCGGGGTGGCCTTCTTCCTCTGGAACATCAGCGCCAAGGCCAAGTTCTCCCGCATCGACAGCAAGCCCGCCGCGGAAAGCGAGTGAGCGGCCCGCCACCGCACCGGAACCGCCCCGCCCCGGCCACCGCACCGCCGCCAAAGAAAAGCGCCCCGGGTTTCCCCGAGGCGCTTGAAAATCGATCCTGTGGCGTGACGCGGATCAGTCCCCGGCCAGCGAGAAGGACTCTTCCCCGGCAGGAATGTCGCCTCCGCCTTTCGGCTTCTGGTTCTTCGCCTCGCGCGCCGCGGCCCGCATGCTCATCTTGACGCGGCCCTTCTCGTCCACGCCGATGCACTTCGCGGTGACCACGTCGCCCTTCTTGACGACGTCCTCGGTCTTCTCGACGCGGCCTTCCGACAGCTCCGAGATGTGGACCAGTCCGTCCTTGCCGGGCAGCACTTCCATGAAGGCGCCGAAGGCCATGGTGTTGACGATCTTCCCGGTGTAGACCTTGCCGACCTCGACCTCCGCGAACATGTCCTCGATCATCTGCTTGGCGCGGTTCAGGGACTCCGCCTTCGAGGCGTAGATGTGCACCGTGCCGTCGTCCTCGATGTTGATCTCCGCGCCGGACTCGGCCTGGATGCCCTTGATGTGCTTCCCGCCGGGTCCGATGAGCTCGCCGATGCGGTCCGGGTCGATCTTGACCGTCTCGATCCGCGGAGCGTGCTCGCTGAGCGGTCCGGCCTCGCTGATGCAGTTGTTCATCGTCTCGAGCACCTTCTCGCGCCCCTCGCGGGCCAGATTCACGGCCTCCTCGAGGAGGTCGACCGAGATCCCGGGGAGCTTCAGGTCGAGCTGGAACCCGGTGGTCCCTTCGCTCGTCCCGCACAGCTTGAAGTCCATGTCGCCGTAGAAGTCCTCGCTGCCGATGATGTCGAGCAGCATTTCGTTCCGCACGATGTTGCCGGAATCGTCCTTCTCGGTGACGAGGCCGACCGAGATGCCACCCACCGGGCGCGTCAACGGCACCCCGGCCTGCAGCAGCGACATCACCCCGGAACACACCGACGCCATGGACGTCGAGCCGTTCGACTCCATCACCTCGGAGGTGACCCGGATCGCGTAGGGGAAGTCCTCCTCCGACGGCAGAACCGGCTCGATGGAGCGCTCCGCGAGGGCCCCGTGACCGATCTCGCGGCGGTTCAACCCGCCGAAGCGGCCGGTCTCCCCGACCGAGAACGGCGGGAAGTGGTAGTGCAGGAGGAAGCGCTTGCTGTCCTCGCCGCCGGCGTAGTTGTCGAAGTACTGGCGCTCGTCGGCCGGGGCGAGGGTCGTGACCGCGAGGGCCTGCGTCTCACCGCGGGCGAAGAGGGCCGAGCCGTGCACGCGGGGCAGCACCGGCGCTTCCGCCACGAGGGGGCGAAGCTCGCGGGTGGCCCGCCCGTCGGCGCGCTTCCCCTGCTCGAGGATCGCCTTCCGGAAGGCCTTCTTCTGGAGGTCTTCGAAGACCTGCTCGATCTGGAAGCCGGTCGTCTCGGGCTCGCGCTCCAGGATGGCGGCCTCGACTTCATCCCGCAGCGGACGGACGTTCTTGTCACGCTCCTGCTTGCTGGTCGCCTGGATGGCGTCGCCGATCCGGCTTCCGGCGATTTCCTCCGCGATCTGCTGGAGGGATTCACTCGGGAGGTTCACTTCGTATTCGCGCTTCTCCTTACCGCACTGCGCGACGAGTTCTTCCTGCGCGATCACAAGCTTCTGCACGGCTTCCTGCGCGAACCGCAGGGACTTCACGAAGTCCGCCTCGGGAA
>JABDMC010000205.1 GCA_013001695.1 Akkermansiaceae bacterium | reverse complement strand
GCGCCGGGCCGCCAAGGCCCTCGAATTCCACCGCAGCGTCGATGGCGACGGGGCGTGTTCCGCGGCCACCAGCTGTCCGTTGATATACGCCACGAATCCGCCCGTGAAGCGCGTCTGGAGCACGAGCTTCGTGTAACTCTTCGGGTCGTCCACCGTGAACGGGATCCGGACCAGGACGCTGAACGGATGCTGCCCCGGCGTCTTCCCGACCTCGGTGTGAATGTAGCTGGCCAACTGGTCCCCGGCGGTCTCGTAGCCCACGCCGTTCCATCCCCCCCGCCAACCGGAGGCGTCGTGGCCGATCTGCGTCCAGCCTTCCGGGAACGCCGCGTCGGGCACGAAGACGCGGACCTTCGAGGCCCCGGCCGAGACAAGCCGCTCTTCGACCTTGCCGTCGTCGCGCTTCGTGAAGCGCTCCGCGCCGTCATTCCGGAAATCAAGTGACCAGTAGCCGACCAGCCCCTTGGAAAGGTTCGCCGGGCGCTTCGGCGGTTCCGGCGGTTTCGGCTCCACCGGGGGCTCGGGGGGCGCGGCCCCGGTCGCCTCCTTCATCGCCACGGGGGTTGCCGCAAGCTCCCCGGGGACCGCCGGCCGCATCAGCGAGGCGCCTTCCTGCCGGTCCTTCCCGGACCACGTCAGATCCAGCCTTGGCTCGCCCGCGCCGTGGAGATACTCCAGCCGGAATGGCGTGGCGGATCCCTTTTCCAGCATCCTCGAGCCGCTCTGCTCCCCTCCGGATCCGCTCACCTCGGCGATCTTGGTCCCGTCCACGAAGAGGGCCGACCCGAAACTCGCATCGAGGGTGAAGGAATACTCCCTGGTCTCCGGCACGACCAGGAATCCCTCCCAGATGAGCCCGAAGTGCTCGCGCTGTCCCGCGACGTCGAGACCCAGCAAGCCGTCGCTCAGGTTCTTCGTTTCGGCCGCGGTCCCCTGCGCCTCCGCATCCCGCAGCGATTCGAGGTCCGCGAGCTCTTCCCGGAATATCTTCACGCCGAGGAACTTGATCGGCACGACGCGCTTCACGGGCGCTTCCCGATCGGCCACCAGCGGCGGCCGGGCCGCCTCCGCCGGCCTCGACCGGGGGCGCGGCTTGACGACCCGAAGGACCTTCGGCGCGTCCCCGGATTCCGCGCCGGCGGCGACCGGCGGGTCGGGGTCCGACGATGTCACCCACATCACCACCACCCCGCCGATGAGCACGAGGAGGACCAGCATGACGGCCAGGGCCGGTTTCGCCGGGCTCGGCCGGGTCACGGTCCCGGGCGGGCGCCTCCCCGCGATCGGGCCGGCCAGCGTCCGCCCGGCGGCTCCGGGCTGCCCCACCACCACGCTGCCGTGATGTCCCGCCACGCTCTCCGCGATCTTCGGAAGGTGCGTCAAGGCCAGTTGCGGTGCCGCGGTCGGCGGCGGCTTGGCATGCCTCCCGGCTTCCACCACCCGCACGAAGTAGGGCTTGATGTCGAGGCCGGTCTCCTCGAGGTCCCGGAGGTAGCCGTCCACGTCAAACTCCACCTTCCGGAAGCTGATGGTCTTCGTGGCGTCGTCATAAATCACGTAGCTGGCCCGCACATCCGTCGTGCGCGGCTCGCCCACCGATCCCACGTTCACGATGTAGCGTTTGCCGCGCTCGATCTTGAAGTCGACCGGCGGCTTCTGGGTCACCTGCCCGCCCTTCTTCGGCATCGTGAACGCCATGGGCAGGTGGGTGTGCCCGATGAATGCCAGCGGAACCTTCATGGCCCGCAGGTTCGGCCCGGCGGGCCCCACCCCGTCGATGTATCCAAACTCCCCGGGTTCCACCACTTCCGCATGCACGAACAGCAGGCCCGGGCCGTCAATCTGCATGGGAACCTGCTGCAGGAACTCCTGCGCATCGGCATCGAGACGGTCCCGCGTCCACTCGATCACCTCCCGCGCCCGGACGTTGAAAATCGCGGGGTCCAGGCGTCCGCACGCCGCCGCATCATGGTTCCCCAGCACGAAGTTGGCGGTCGCGGCACGCACCGACATCAGGACTTCCTGGGGTTTCGGGCCGTAGCCCACCACGTCGCCCAGGCAGATCAGGGTTTCCGCCCGCTGGCGCCGGGCATCGGCCATGACCGCCTCCCACGCCTGGCGGTTGGCGTGGATGTCGGAGAAAATGGCGAAACGCATGGTGACGGCCCGCCTGGTGCGCAAACGGGTTCCACCATCTAACGCGCCTGCCGCGACTTGCCAATCATGGAGTGCCCGGACGCCACGCCGGCGACCGGCAGCCGATGGCCGCCACCGCGCGACCGCGGCCGGCGGGGGCGGGGGGCGTGGACTCGCCGCGGGGCCGGGATCAGGGAGCAGGCGGCGGGAACGGGAACCGGTCTTTCCTGACCCGGAAGTAGCGGTGGCCGGACAAGGCGTTGTTCAACACCTTGGTGGTCGTGCTCCCGGGACTGGCGGGGATCTCGCTGAACGCCGGGGCCCACACATCCATTTGGAGGGCGGTTTCCAATTGGTAGGTCCATCCCTCCTGGACTCCCGGATCATTCTCCACCGATTCCCACGTCACCACGGCAAGGTCCGGGGGCCTCAGGATGTCGGTGATCTCGATGGGCTCGAGCGACGCCGGGTAGGGCCCGATTTCAAACATGAACCATTGTTCCCCGTTGTCGGGAAGAGTGCCGCTCCACTCCCCGCCGGGATAGGTGAAGGTGATCTTCCCGCCGATATAGGGATCCAGTAACTCGCTCCGGAACCCGTGGTCGAACTGCTTGTCCCACCCGGTCACCACCGCGTAGTAGACCCCGGGGTGAAGCCCATAGGGAAAGTCGACCTCCGACCGGAAGTCGAAGGCGGGATACGGCGGCTGGTTCTCCGTGTCGTCGTTTGTCCTGATGAACATTCCGTTGCTGTCAAAAATGCACAGCTCCGTGTCGTCCATGACCAGCGGGTCGGTGGTGTCCGATCCGAGGGTGTGAAAGTTCAGCGCTTCCAGCGCCTCCCCGACCGTCCCCAGGTCCACCATGAACTCCCCGACGGTGGTGTCGAGGGTGTCCCCCGGCATGAACCTCACGTTGAACTCCACGATCCGAACCGTCTGGGACGGCTCGCTCGAGTCGGTGACCCCCGTGATCTGGCGCGTCACGAGGTTCAGGCCGCGCGAGTGCCGCAGTTTGAAATTGCCGCTGTGGGTGGTCGGACCCCCGGTGAAGTTCTCCGTGAACACGGTGTCCTTCCCCCCGATGACAAGGTAGTAGCCTCCCGCCTCCAGGCCGTCCGGGAACCCGAGGTAACTGCCGGTCGTCCCGCCGATGTCGTCGTTCGTGGCGATGAGGTTCACCAGCGACCGGGTCGAGCCATCGAAATCCCCGTACAGTGCCAGGGCGGTGTCGAAGTCCGAGCCGAAGGTGTCGAAGAAGAGCGGTTCACCGGTGGTCGAAACATTCCCCAACTCGGTCTCGAAATCGAAGATGTCCGGTTCCGACACGTTGATCCGCAACGAAAAGGCGCCGTTGCCCAGCGGCGGGCGGACGTAGTCGAACGTCGGCGGGGGGTACTGGTCGAAGCCGTCGAAGATCTCGGCCACCAGGTAGTAGGTCCCCGGCAGGATGCCATCCAGGACCGTCGCGCGCAGGACGTTCGTGATCTGGTAGAATTCCCCCACGGCGCCGAGGTCGGACCGGTCGAGGGTGACGTAGCCATCCGCGATGCCGATGACCTCGGCGGTCTCGCCGAGGTTCGGGCCGGAGCGGACCTCGAAAATGTATTTCCCGTTGGGATCGTCCAGGATGGAGATGTAATCGACGAAGCTGTTTCCGACCTGGGCACCGTTCGCGGTGTCCATGACGTCGAACTCGACGACTTTCGGATCCATGTTGGCGAACTCGATGCCCTCCTCACCAATCGGCTTGCCTTGCGACTCGGGGGGCTCATTCGGAAACTCGAAGGAGGTATTCAAGCCGGAGAGCAGAACGAAGTCGAAATCGGGGGCGGGTTCCCCGGAAGGATAAGGGGTCGGCTCCGCGGTGAATTGCAGGGTCAACCGCGACGGCTGGTTCACCTGGAACTGGTAAACGAACTCCCGCCCCCAGTTTCCAAACGGATCGGTGGACGTCGGGACGACCGTGTTGCGGTCCGTCGCGAGCAGGTGATACTCGGCGTTGTTGATGTAGGGCATGTTGGCCCGGCTGACGACCCGGTCCCCCATCGACAGGGTGAAGAGGTTCTGGTTCACCTGGTAATCGGCCAGGGCGGGCAACGCGAAGAGGGAGCAGATGCTCCCACATAATACATTCAGGGCGAGGTTTCTATGCATGGCGGGGGCGAAACGAGGGTCTGGGAAAACTAGGAGGTTGCTCACAGGAGCGCAAGCAAATCGCGTCCCCCCAAGGAATCAGCCCGGAGGGCCGCTGGAGCTCGATTCCCCTTGAAAATTGCGGGTTTTTAAGGGCTTGGCCTCCCGGGGGCGGGGTCTCATCCCGCGGCCGCCATCATCTGAAACCCGATGATCATCAGAAATACATCGACCCCGAGGTGGCTGAGCCAGCAGCCCAGGACGGTCCCCTGCCACTCGTAGACCAAGGTCCAGATGAGGCCGCCCAAGGCCACACAGACCGTCAGGAAAATCGCCAGCCACGGCGGGAAATACTGCAGTAGCACGATCAGGTGATGAGCCGCGAATCCGGCCGCGGCGATCCCGTGGCCCGCCCATCGGCCGACCTTGCGGCGCAGGTGCCCGTAAAGAAACCACCGCCAGTAGTACTCTTCGAGGGCGGAGTGGATGAGCGAGATGAAGACCGCGAAGAGGATGAAGTGCTCCTTGAATCCGAGCGCCTCCACCTTGCCGCTCACCGCCGCGGCGCCGCCGCGCACCGCGTCCCCCAGCGGGGTCAGCATCAGGAGCCCGCCGGCAATGGCAATGAGCACACCGGAGCCGAGCCCGGTAACGACCACCAGCGGCCACGACGGCCATCGGCTCGCGCGATCCTCCCGGCGGGTGAGCCCCCCGAGCCCGGTCCGGGCCAGGAAGAAGAGCGGATAGACGAGGGTAAACAGCTTGGTGGCCACGTAAGCCGGCTGC
This sequence comes from Akkermansiaceae bacterium, assembly GCA_013001695.1. GTDB lineage: Bacteria > Verrucomicrobiota > Verrucomicrobiia > Verrucomicrobiales > Akkermansiaceae > Roseibacillus_B. The sequence goes on along the minus strand of JABDMC010000205.1, from coordinate 10,411 downwards.
CCGGCGGGCGTGTCCGAGAACCACACAAAGTAGAACAGGGCCCCGAAGAACGGCACCACCAGGGCCGGTCCCAGGGCGGCCCAGCCGATCCCGCGCCTTGCTTCCATTTCGCGGCCCAGCCTGCCCGAAATTCGGCGGCGGCGTGATTCCAAAATCCCGGCCCCGGCATGATTCTGCGCCCCCGGGGCCCGCTCCCCGGCCCCGGGGTGCAATACGGGCGAGCCGGCCCGCGTAGGCAGACACCATGAAGCAATGTATTGCCGCCATCCTGGCCGCGCTGTGCGCCGCCCCGCTCCACGCCGACCACCACGGCAAGAAGCCCCCCGCGAACTCCAACGAGCGGGCCCGCCCGGAGGTCATCACGCCCGGCACGGCGAGCACCGAGAAGCGTCCCGGCCGGGCGCCGTCCGATGCGGTCATCCTCTTCGACGGGACCGGCCTCGACGGCTTTGCGCACAAGAAGGGCCCGGCCAAGTGGAAGGTGGGAGACGGCTACTTCGAGGTGGTCCCCGGCACGGGCGAGATCATATCGCGGCAGTCCTTCGGTGACGCCCAGCTGCACATCGAGTGGGCCACCCCCGCCGAGGTCAAGGGGAAGGGGCAGGGTCGCGGCAACAGCGGCGTCTTCATCGGGAACTACTGCGAGGTGCAGGTCCTCGACTCCTTCCAGAACGACACCTACCCGGGCGGGCAGGCCGGCGCGCTCTACGGCAAGACGCCCCCGCTCGTGAACGCCGCCCGCAAGCCCGGCACCTGGCAGAGCTACGACATCATCGTCCACGCCGCCAGGGACGGCCAACCGGCCCGCATCACGGTCCTGCACAACGGGGTGGTCCTGCACCACGCCTTCCCGCTGGGCAACAAGGACCAGCCGTGGCAGCTCCGCCTGCAGGACCACGGCAACCCGGTGCGCTACCGCAACATCTGGGTCCGCGAGCTGCAGGACTACAAGTGACCCCGCCGGGGCGGACCTCCCTGCTTGCCGGACCACCCTCGCCAGACAATCATACCAAGGCATGCGTCTCCTGAAGTTCCTTCCCTGTCTTCCGGCCATCCCGTGGGTCCTGGTCCCCGCGGCGGGGGAAGCTCCGGACTTCAACCGCGACATCCGTCCGATCCTCTCCGAGAACTGCTTCCACTGCCACGGTCCCGACGAGGACGCCCGGAAGGCGGAGTTGCGGCTCGATTCCTTCGAAGGGGCCACCGAGGGCGGCGAGTTCGAGATCCCGGTCGTCCCGGGCAAGCCGGACGAGAGCGAGCTCGTGGCCCGCATCTTCTCCGACGACCCCGACGAGATCATGCCGCCGCCCGAATCGAAACGCTCCCTGACCGGCCGGCAGAAGAAGCTCCTGCGGGACTGGATCGCATCCGGCGCGCAGTACGACGCCCATTGGGCGTGGTTGCCCCCCCGGAGGCCCGCGGTCCCGGAGGTCAAGCAGGCCGCCCTCGCCGCGAACCCCGTGGACGCCTTCCTCCTCCGCCGCCTCGAGCAGGAGGGCATGGGCTTCTCCGAACCGGCCGGTCCCGCCACCGTCCTGCGGCGCCTGTCCCTCGACCTGGTGGGCTTGCCCCCGACGCCGCGCGAGGTGGAGGACTTCGAAGCCGCGTGGCGCACCGGTCAGGATGCGGCCCTCGCGGCCGCCGTCGAGCGCCTCCTCGCCTCGCCCCGCTTCGGGGAACGCTGGGCCCGGCCCTGGCTCGACCTCGCCCGCTACGCCGACTCCAACGGCTTCCAGGCCGACCAGCTCCGCCCGTCGTGGGCCTATCGCGACTGGGTCATCGACGCCCTCAACGCCAACATGCCCTATGACCGGTTCACCATCGAGCAACTCGCCGGGGACCTCCTCCCGGAAGCCACCGTCGCGCAGAAGGTGGCCACCGGCTTCCACCGCACCGTGACGTGCAATGTCGAGGCGGGCGTGCACCCCGAAGAGAACCGCGTCAACCAGGTCGTGGACCGCGTCAACACGACCGCCACCGTCTGGCTCGGCGTCACCATGGAGTGCGCCCAGTGCCACGATCACAAGTATGACCCGTTCTCCATGGAGGACTACTACTCGCTGTTCGCCTTCTTCAACAACACCCCGCTCGAGGTCTCGCTGCCGAAGAGCGTCAACGACGTCTCGCACGACTTCGTCGGTCCCTACATGGACCTCCCGCTTCCGCCGGAGGACACGGGGAAACTCGCCAAGCTCGACCGGCGCCTGGCCGCCATCCCGCGCCTCCGCAAGAAGCTCATCGACAACCCGAAGTCCGGCTACGATGCCTGGGAAGACGAGGCGGCGAAGTCCCTCGCGAATGCCCCGCAGTGGGAATTGCTCGAGGTCGTCGCGTTCACTTCCAACGGCGGCGAGGACCACCGCACCCTCGATGACGGCTCGGTCCTGCTCAGCGGCAACGTCCCGGGAACCGCCCGCTACGTGGTGGAAACGACCACCGAACTCGAGGCCATCAGCGCCATCAAGGTGGAGGCCCTCACCCACCCCGACATCCCCGGCAAGGGGCCCGGACGCGGCGACTCGCAACGCACCAACTTCATCCTGAGCGAGATCGACGTCGTCCTGCACCGCGGCGGCAAGCTGGTTCCGCTCGAGCTCTTCGACGCCAAGGCCGACTACTCCCAGAAGAACTGGGAGGTCGCGAATGCCATCGACGGCGACCCCAAGACCGGCTGGGCCATCGGCCAGGAGTTCGGGAAACCGCACTGGGCGACCTTCACCCTCGCGGAAGCGGTCCAACCCAGGAAGGGAGACAAGCTGGTCGTCACCCTCGAGCAGAACTTCGGCCGCGGGCGCGTCATCGGTCGCCTGCGTCTCTCCGCGATCTCGGATCCCGCCGGCATCGGCACCCTGCCGGAGGACATTGCGAAGATTCTCGGCAAGCCGGAAGGGAAGCGCAGCCGGAAGGACAAGAATGCCCTCACCGACCACTTCGTGAAGAACAGCCCCGGGATCCGCGAACTCGATCTCGAGCAGACCCGCCTCCGGAAGGAGCGCGCCGCCCTCGCACCGGACAAGACCCTCGTCATGGTGGAACTCGACACGCCCCGCCCGACGCGCGTCATGGCCCGCGGCAACTACCTCGAACCGCGGGAGGAGGTCGCGGCCGACACCCCCGCGCTGCTGCCCGCCTTCGACTCCTCGCTCCCGCGCAACCGGCTCGGGCTCGCGCGCTGGCTCGTCTCCCGCGACAACCCGCTCACCGCCCGCGTCGCGGTGAACCGGTGGTGGGCGGAGATCTTCGGGACGGGCATCGTGGCGACCCTCGAGGATTTCGGCACCCAGGCCGAACCCCCGACCCACCCGGACCTCCTCGACTGGCTCGCGGTCGAGTTCATGGAGTCCGGCTGGGACATGCGGCACGTCCTCCGGACCATCGTGACATCCAACGCCTACCGGCAGTCGTCGAAGGTCACGCCGCGGCTCAGGGAAGCGGACCCGCGCAACCTCCTCCTCGCGCGCGCCCCGCGGTTCCGCGTCGATGCCGAACGGCTCCGCGACAACGCCCTCGCCGTCTCGGGACTCCTCTCCACGAAGATGCACGGCAAGCCGGTCATGCCCTACCAGCCGCCCGGCCTGTGGCGGCAGACCGGCCGCAATGAACCGAAGTGGGTCGAGCAGAAGGACGAGAACCGCTGGCGCCGCGGGATCTACATCGTCTACCGCCGGGCCGCGCCCTACCCGAGCATGGTCAACTTCGATGCCCCCGACCGGGCGGCGTGCACCGTGCACCGGCCCCGGACCAACACGCCCCTGCAGGCCCTGACCTTGTTGAACGACCCGGCCTACGTCGAGATGGCGCTCGCCCTCGCGGACCGCATCCTCGTGGAAGCCGAACCGGCGGACCGGATCGAGCACGCCTTCCGCCTCGTCCTCTCCCGGCCCCCGACCGGTGCCGAGAAGCGGCGCCTGGGCGTCCTCCTCGCCGACCGCCTCGCGCACTTTGCCGACGACCCGCAGGCCGCCCGGGAGCTTCTCGACAACCCCGCCTTCGTCTACAAGCCGAAGCACAAGGACCGGGCCGCCCTCGCCGCCTGGCTCATCGCGTCCAATGTCCTCCTCAACCTCGATGAAACCATGACCAAACCGTAGCTGCGGCGCCCCGCCGCGGCTCCCATCAACGCACATTCACCGGTTAACACGACGACTTCCCTCGCCTGGCACTTCGTGATGCCCCACATCGAAGATCCAAGTTCGAACATCCTCTTTCCCATGAGATCTCCTCGAAAACACATCCCCGTGCCTCCGGGCAGCATCTCGAGCCAAACCCGCCGCCTGTTTCTCCAGAACGCCGGCTTCGGCCTCGGCGGGGCGGCCCTCGCCGCGCTGATGAACCAGGACGCCGCCGCCGCCGGCGCGGACCCCCTCGCCAGGCGCGGCCTCCACCACGCCCCGAAGGCCAAGCGCGTCATCTACATCCACCTCGTCGGGGCACCGTCGCACCTCGACCTCTTCGATTTCAAACCCGAACTGCAGAAGCGATCCGGCCAGCTCTGCCCGGACGAGTTCTTCCAGGGGAAGCAACTCGCCTTCATCCGCGAGCAGCCGAACCTCCTCGGCACGCCGAAGGACGAGAAGTTCGCCTTCCGGAATTGCGGGAAGTCCGGCATCGAGATCTCCAACCTCCTCCCGAAACTGCAGGGCGTCGCCGACGACCTCTGCTTCATCAAGACGCTCCACACCGACCAGTTCAACCACGCCCCGGCGCAGCTCTTCGCCCTCACCGGGTTCAGCCGCTTCGGGCGCCCCAGCATCGGCTCGTGGGTCAGCTACGGGCTCGGCAGCGAAAACCGGAACCTCCCGGGGTTCGTGGTCCTCGTCACCGGGCAGGTCCTCGGGGCCGGCAACAGCGCCTGGGGCAGCGGCTTCCTGCCCACCATCCACCAGGGGATCGAGTTCCGCTCGCAGGGCGACCCCGTCCTCTACCTCTCGAATCCCAAGGGCGTCTCCGGCCCGGAGCGCCGGATGGTCGTCGACGCCGTCAAGGACCTCAACCAACTCGCCCTCGACGACGTCGGCGACCCCGAGATCGCGACCCGCATCAGCCAGTACGAAATGGCCTTCCGCATGCAGACCAGCGTCCCGGAACTCATGGACATCGCCTCCGAGCCGAAGCGCATCCACGAGATGTACGGGACCCAGCCGGGCAAGACGAGCTTCGCCAACAACTGCCTCCTCGCCCGCCGCATGGTCGAGCGCGGGGTGCGCTTCGTGCAGCTCTTCGACCAGGGGTGGGACATGCACGGCAGCGTCTTCGACCGGCTCCCCCAGAAGACCGGCCAGGTCGACCAGCCGATCGCGGCGCTCATCACCGACCTCAAGGAGCGCGGGCTCCTCGAAGACACCCTCGTGGTCTGGAACGCCGAGTTCGGCCGCACCCCGATGGCCCAGGGAACCAGCGGCAACGGCGAGGGGCGCACCAAGGCCGGCCGCGACCACCACAAGGAGGCATACACCGTCTGGATGGCGGGCGGCGGCACCCGACCCGGCCACGTCTACGGCCAGACCGACGACCTCGGCTACGGGATCGCCCGGGACCCGGTCCACCTGCACGACTTCAACGCCACCCTCCTCCATCTCCTCGGCATCGACCACGAGCGCCTCACCTTCCGCTACCAGGGCCGGCAGTTCCGCCTCACCGACGTGCACGGCGAGATCGTGAACGGGGTCCTCGCCTAGCTCCCGCAGTCCCGCAGCCCGCGCCGCGGGGCGGTCAAAGCGCCTCGATGCGGACCGGGCAGACCTTGAGCTCGGCCGTCTGGGTGACGGGATCGTAGCCCGAGCCGGTCAGGACATTGACCGGCACGTTGGCGAACGAGAAGGAGGTGAAGACGGTTCCCTTCGGCGACATCCCGGTGACCTTCACGGGGATCTCGATGCTCCCGCGGGCGCTGCTCATCCGCACCATGGCGCCGTTCTCGAGACCCCACGCCGCGGCATCGTCCGGGTTCACCTCGAGGGTCTCGTTCGGCAGGAGATACTCGATGCCCGCGCTGCGGCCGGTCTGCGTCCGGGTGTGGTAGCTCTGCAGGCGCCGCCCGGTCGTCAGCCACACCGGAAACTCCTCGCTGATGACCTCCGCGGGGTCACGATAGCCGATGATGCTGAAGAGCCCCCGGCCGTTGGTGAACTCCTTCTCGTGGAGCCGCGGCGTGCCGGGGTGCCCCGCTTCCGGCACCGGCCACTGGTATTCGCCGTCCGCAATGCGGTCCCAGTCGAGCCCCGCGTAGATCGGGCTCAGGCCGCACAGCTCGTTGAAGACCTCCTTCGCCTCGGCGAACTCGAACCCCGGAACGCCCATGCGCGTCGCGATCTGGCTGATGATCCACCAGTCGGGCCTGGCTTCGCCCGGCGGCCGCACCGCCTGCCGCAGGCGCTGCACGCGCCGCTCGGTGTTGGTCTGGACCCCGTCGGTTTCGCCCCAGGCCGTCGCCGGGAAGACGACGTCCGCCAGCTCCGCCGTGTCGGTCAGGAAGATGTCGATCACCACGAGGTGGTCGAGGCTCTTCAGGGCGTGCTCGCAGTGGTTCTTGTCGGGGTCGGTGACCACCGTGTTCTCGCCGTCGATGAGCATGGCGTGGATCCCGTCCTCGTCCATGCCGCACCGGTCGAGGGCCGTGACCTTGGTGATGCCGCGCTCGCAGTCGATCTCGCGCCCGTAGGCCGTGCTGAACTTCGCGCAATTCCCCGGGTCGTCGACCGGCTGGAACCCCGGGTAGTTGTTCGGGATCGCCCCGCAGTCCCCCGCCCCCTGGATGTTGTTCTGCCCGCGCATCGGGTTGATCCCGCCGCCCTCCACCCCGAGATTGCCGGTCATGAGGGCCAAATTGCAGAGCGACTTGACGTTGTCGACCCCGCAGATGTGCTCCGTGATCCCCAGCGTGTAGTAGATTGCGGACGGGGCGCCTTCCCCGTAGAGCCGCGCGGCCCGCTCGATGTCCGCGGCCGGAACCTCGCAGATCCCGGCGGCCCACTCCGGCGTGAATTGCTTCACGTGCGTGAGAAAATCGTCCCCGCCGGCGGTGCGGGCCTCGATGAACTCCCAGTTCACGAGGCCGTCGCGCTCGATGACGTGCGCCATCGCCAGCAGGAGCGCCACGTCCGAGCCGACCCGGATCGGCAGGTAGACGTCGGCCAGCGACGCGAGCCGGATCTTGCGCGGATCGGCCACGATCATCCGGGCCCCCCGGGCGAGGGCCTTCTTGAGCCGCGTCGCGGCCACCGGGTGGCACTCGGTCATGTTGGTGCCGATCGCGAAGATGACATCCGGGTGCTCCATGTCGCGGAGCGGGTTGCTCATCGCGCCGCGTCCGATGGTGGCTGCCAGACCGGCAACCGTGGGGGCATGTCAAGCACGACTGCAGTTGTCGATGTAGTTCGTCCCGCACCCGGCGCGGATGAACTTCTGCATCGTGTAGGCCGCCTCGTGCGGCGCCCGGCCGGACGCCACGCCGTAGACGCTCCGGCGCCCGTGCTTCGCGATGGCCTCCTTGAACCCGTTCGCCGCGAAGTCGAGAGCCTCGTCCCACTCGCACTCGTGCAATTCGCCATCGTCGCGGCGGATCAGCGGCTTGCCCAGGCGGTCGGCGTTCTGCACGAAATCAAAGGCATACTGCCCCTTCACGCAGAGGGCCCCCTCGTTGGCCGGGCCGTCCATGGCGGGCAGGACCCCCACCAGCTTCTCCCCCTTGGTGAGGAGATCCACGCTGCACCCCACCCCGCAGTACGGGCATATCGAGCGCGTCTTCCTGACCTCGCCGGGCGTCTCGGCATCGCGCAGCGCCTTCTTGTCGCCGAGCGCCCCGGTCGGGCAGGTCTGCACGCACTGCCCGCAGAACGTGCACTGCGAATCGCGCAGGTCCCGGCCGAATTCCGCCGTGATCTGCGTCGCGAAGCCGCGATTCATGACGCTGATGGCGTAGTCGCCCTCCTGCTCGGCGCACACCCGCACGCAGCGGTAGCAGCTGATGCAGTTGTCGTAGTCGCGCAGGATGAACGGATTCCGGTCGGCGTCGTTGGTCGTGCCGGACTGCTTCCCGGCAAACCGGCCGGTGCGCGCCTCGTAGCGGTCGACCAACTCGGTCAGTTCCTGCGACGCGTAGCCGCTCAGTTCGTCGACCTCGACGTTGCGGTTTTCCGAGACGACCAACTCGAGAAGCGTCTTGCGGTGCTTCTCGAGGATGGCGGTGCGCGTCTTCACGATCATGCCGTCGGTCGCGGGGGTCGTGCAGGAGGCCACCGGGTTGCGGACCCCCTCGACTTCCACCACGCACAACCGGCAGGCCCCGAAGGCCTCCAGCCGCGGATCGTAGCACAGCGTCGGCACGTCCTTGCGGTGCCGTTCCGCCACTTCGTAGATCGTTTCCCCCTCGGTGAACTTCACGGGTTCACCGTCGAGGGTCATCTCGAGGACCCGGTCGGCGGGGCGTTGCTCTCTAAGGCCGGTCATGAAGATAATCTATTTGTAGCGCAGGGCGGTGCGGGATCAACCTTTCAGTCGGACCCGTCCGGCGGGTCAGGCCGGTCCGGCGGCTGCGTTTTCCACGTGCGCCGCGACCTGCTCCGGGAAATACCGCACCAGCGAATCCGTGACCAGCGGCGCCGCCAGCCCGAGACCGCAGGCGCTGGTGGCCTTCATGGTCTCCCCGATGTCGGCGATCTCGGCGAGCCACGCGTCGAGGGACAGCGCCCCCGTCCCCCCGTTCAACCGCTCCGTGATGCGCTGCGTCCCGATCCGGCAAGGGAAACACTTCCCGCAACTCTCGTGCGCGAAGAACTCCATGGCGTCGTGGGCGGCCCGCACCATGTCGCGCCGGTCGTCGAACACGATGATGCCGCCCGCTCCGAGGAAACTCCCCTTCGCGCGGATGCACGGTTCGTCGAGCGTGACCTCGAGGTCCTCGCCCGCGAGGAACCCGCCCGAGAGGCCCGCCATCGTGACGGCCTGGATGCTTCGCCCCTCGCCCGGCCCCCCGGCCCACTCGTCCAGGAGCGTCCGCAGCGGAATCCCGATCGGCACCTCGTAGTTGCCGGGCCGCCGGATGTCGCCCGACAGGCAGATCACCTTCGTCCCGGCGTGCTCGCCTTCGCCCAGGTCCCGGTACCAGTCCGCGCCGCGCGCCACGATCGGCGGAACCGAGGCGAGCGTCTCGACGTTGTTCACCACCGTGGGCTTGTTGTTGAACCCGTGCGTCACGGGATACGGCGGCTTGTTGCGCGGGAAGGGGTGTTTCCCCTCGAGGCTGTTGAGCAGCGACCCCTCCTCGCCGCAGATGTAGGCCCCGGCCCCGCGCCGCACGTGCAGGTCGAAGCGCATCCCGCTTCCCAGGATGTCGCCGCCCAGCATGCCGGCCGCCCGCGCCTCCCCGATGGCGCCCTCGAGGATTCCTACCGTCTCCGGGTACTCGTAGCGCAGGTAGATGAGGCCCACCCTCGCCCCCCTGGCATAAGCCGCCAGCGTCATCCCCTCGATCACCGCGAACGGATCGTGATCCATGAGGGCCCGGTCCTTGAAGCACCCCGGTTCGCCCTCGTCGGCGTTGCACACGATGCACTTCGGGTCGCCGGCCGCTTCCGCCACCGCCTTCCACTTCACGCCGGTCGGGAATCCCGCCCCGCCGCGGCCCGCGAGCTTCGATGCGGTGAGCACCTCGACCACCCCGGACGGCGACATCCCGCCGACCGCCTTCTCGAGCGCCGCGTAGCCGCCGCTCTTCCGGTAGCCCGCGAGGGTGGCGCGCCCCGGCTCGCGGATGCCCGCAAAGACGCACTCCTCCCGCCCGCCCGGGTTCGGCGCCGGCAGCGGCGTGGCGCGGTGCACGAGGCTCTCCGCGCTGGTTCCCACGAGGGCCCGGTCCCCGACGATCACCGGAACCATGTCGTCGCAGCGGCCCGCGCACGGCATCGGGGTGGCGCCGTCGCCTTCCAGCGCCGCGAGGAGCTCCCGCCCGCCGTTCAGGCCGCAAACATTGCCGGTGCAGACCCGCGGGGCGGCCTTCCCCGGCGGCTGCCGCGAAAAGTGATGGTAAAACGTCACCGTCCCGTAGAGGTCCGCAATCGGAATGCGCAGCCCCGCCGCGACGGCCGCGAGGGCCTCATCGGTCAGCCAGCCGTCGCGGTCGTGGAAGGCGTGGAGGAGCGGGAGCAGCGGCGCCGGCTCTCCCTTCCACCGCCCGATCAACTCCTGGTCGGAGGGACTCGGCATGGCGACAGCCTTTCCCGGAAGCGGCGGGATGGCAACCATGGATGCGGGGGCCGCCCCGGGACGCCCCCCGCATCGGACCGCGGCGGTATCCCTTGAACGGCCCCTCCCGCCCGCCCATGATGGGACCCATGAAGGTCCTCGCCGTCGCGCTCATCCTCTCGACACCCGCCGTCGCCCACCCCCCGCCGGCCGTCGGCAACCCCCTCGC
>JABDMC010000178.1 GCA_013001695.1 Akkermansiaceae bacterium | reverse complement strand
CTGAGGAGGAACGAAGAAGTTGGGAAACCAGGCCGCGCTTCGACCTTCCCCGCGAACGAAGTGAGCCACTTTTTGAAACTCTGAAAACCCCAGCATGTTGCAGGACTTGCGGGACGGCACACTAGGGACACCCGGCAGGCCGCCCCAACCGGGCCGCCGGGCCGGAAAATGGAGCGGCGTGAGAGCCGGCCCGGAAAAACCCATGAAACCGGGAATGGGCTCTCACGCCACATCGGCCTCTTCACCAGCAGGAAGCGTGCCGGGACATGGCGAGCACCTTCGATGGCGTCCATGAGGGACACTCATGCCCCGGGCCGGCCACCCGGGATCGGCCGGGGACCTCAGCGCCCCGCCGTCCCGAGGGTCCGCTCGAAGAAAGTCTCCATGGCGGGTGCGGTCTTCGCCTTGTGCTGGTTGAAGACGCCGTGCCCGGCGCCCTCGATCCGCAGGTAGGTCACGTCCTTCGCTCCCGCCGCCTTCAGGGCGGCCGCGAACTTGTCGCTGTGCTCGACCTTGACGGTGCTGTCCTTCGTCCCGTGCACGAGCAGGAAGGGCGGCGCATCCTCGCGAACGTGGGAGATGGGCGAAGCCAGCCGGATGCGCTCCTCGAGCCCGTCCTCGGGTCCCGCCAGGAACGCGCCCGGGCGATTCATGGACCGCCCCCCGCCGAACAGGTTGAAATCGGTCGGGGTCGCGGAGGCGCACACCGCCTGCACGAGGCTCGATTGATCCTGGTGCGGGCCGTCGCCTTCCAAGCCGGCCTCCTTCCCGGCCAATCCCAGCATCGCGACGAGGTGCGCCCCGGCGGAGTTGCCGTAGGCGCCGATCCGGTCCGGGTCGAGGTTGTAGGTTTCGGCATGGGCCCGGAACCAGCGGACCGCATTCTTGACGTCCTCCACGCAGGCCGGGAACGGGGCCTCGCCGGTGAGGCGGTAGTTGACCGTGATGCACACGTAGCCCTTCCGGGCGTAGTCGATGGCGCCATCGAGAAACGTCCGGACGCGCTTGTCGCCGCTGCGCCACCCTCCGCCGTGCACGAAGACGATTCCCGGGCGCGGGGCGTCCCCGTTTTCCCTGGGCATGATCAAATCGAGCTTCCACCGCTTGCTGCCGCCCTCCCGGTAGGAGAGGTCGGGGACCACCTTCACGTCGTCCGGGGCGTCCTTCAGCAGTTGGCTGGTGGAGAGGCCGCCCTGCCGTCCCGCCGGCTTGCGCTGCCGGGCCGGCCCGCCGCGCTCCTCCAACCGCCGGGCGAGGGCCGCCAGTTCGTCCTTCTCGAGGAATCCGCTTTGGTCGGCGTCGTTGCGCTCGAAAAAGCGGGCCATCATCCCGGCGGCCTCCGCCTTCGCCAACTTGCCATCCTCGTCGCGGTCCATCTGGGTCAGCCACCGGTCCACCGCGCCGGAGGGGCCCGGTCCCGGTTCCCGCCCGGGCGCGACGGGTTCCTCCGCCCCGGCCCAGGCCGCCATGGCCAGCGCTGTGATCACGATTCTCCTCCTCATGGCTGCCTCCATCACCCTGATCCAACCCCGCCGCGGGCGCGAGGTTGTTTTCGGATTGCGGGGGGGCCGGGAGGGCGTCGCCCCGCGGCGGATCGGGAGGCCGCCGGAGCCCCCCCCGGGCGCCGCTCCGCGGGATGGCATCCGCGCACAATTCGGCTTCCCGATCCGGCCCGAAATGCCTACACCATGGGCGCAACAACCGCACTCGCTGACCCCTCATGCCGTCTCCCACCCCTCGCACCCGGACCAGAATCCCGCGTCTCCGCGCCAACTCCCGACTCGGCAAATACAAGATCGAGGCGCGCCTGTCGGAAGGCGAGTTCTCGCACCTTTACCGGGCCTTCGACACCATCGAGGGCCATCGCGTGGCGCTCAAGATCCCGCACCCGCATCTCGCCGACGACCAGTTCCTCGCGAGCTTCCGCAACGAGGCGCGCCTCGCCGCGGGCATCCAGCATCCGTGCATCCTCAGCCTGAAGGATGCCAGCATCATCGACGACCATTTCGTGCTCGTCTACCCGCTCGGCGAAGAGAGCCTCGCCGACCGGCTCACCCGCCGCATCTCCAGCCAGAACCTCAACCTGATCATCGAGCAGTGCCTCGAAGGTCTCGCCGAGTTGCACTCGCACCGGATCATGCACTGCGACATCAAGCCGGAGAACTTCATCATGTTCCCCGGACCGGCGGTGCGCCTTGCGGACTTTGGCATCGCCCGCCAGGCGATGCGCACCCTGCACGCCTCGGGGTCGGGAACCCTCGGCTACATGGCTCCCGAGCAGGCCATGGGCAAGCCGTCGTTCCGCTCCGATGTCTTCGCGATGGGACTCCTCCTGTATCGCATGATCACCGGCCAATTGCCGGAGTATCCGTTCAAATGGCCCCCGCCGGAGTACTCCCGGTTGCGCCGCAAGGCCCGGCCGGCTTTCATCGCCATCATTCGCAAGTCGATGGACGTCCAGCCCCGCCGCCGGTTTCGTGACGCCGATGCGCTCCACCGCGCCTACCTCGCGATGAGGAAGAGCGCCTTGTTTTAGACCCCGTCCCGCGTGAAAGATACCGCTACCCCTTCCTCCGCGTCAGCGGATGCAACCTTGTTGTTCGAGGCGGACCTCGAGGAGCCGCGGGTCCTGCCGCTGCCGTGCGGGGCAGCCGCCATTTTTTCGCGGCCCAACCCGGTCTTCGAGAAACCCAACCAGGATGCGGCCGCGGTGATTCCCGCCGGTCCCGACGACGTCATCCTGGTGGTGGCGGACGGGATGGGCGGCACGCGGCAGGGGGGAGCCGCCGCGGCCACCGTGATCCGGCAAATCGCCGGGAAGTTCCCGGTGGAACCCGACGAACTGCTCGTCCGCACCGCCATCCTCAATGGCATCGAGGAGGCCAACCAGAAGGTGCTCGCGGAGTTCCCCTCGTCGGGAACCACCCTTGCCGCCGTCGAGATCAAGAATCACACCATCCGGCCGTACCACGTCGGTGATTCGGTCATCATCGTGGTTGGCCAGCGCGGGAAGCTGAAGCTCCAGACGATCTCGCATTCACCGGTGGGCTTCGCCATGGAGGCCGGACTCCTCGACGAGAAGGAGGCGCTCCAGCACGATGAGCGTCACATCATCTCGAATGCCGTGGGGCTCGCCGAAATGCGGATCGAGCTCGGGGCCCCGCTGGAGTTGGCCCGCCACGACACGGTCCTGCTTGCCAGCGACGGCCTCACCGACAACCTGCGCCTCGAGGAGATCGTCGATCACATCCGCACCGGACCGTTGCAGAAGGGGCTCGCGGAGCTCGCCACCCTGGCCCGCAAGCGGATGAACGATCCCGCCCCCGGGAAGCCGTCGAAACCGGACGACCTCACGATCCTGGCCTACCGGCGGGAAGGCTGAGGCCGCCGCCACGGTCACGACCCGGGGCCGCGGTCGCCGATGACGGCCGGCTCATCGACCATGATGTCGTCGGGAGTGCCGAATTGCCGGTCCGGCCCGGCGGAGAAGATCTCCATGTGGGCGCGGGAAATCGGGTGGAAGCGGAACGGCGTCTCCCAACGATCGACGAGTTCCCCGTCGGGGTTGATGGCCGGGTGGCCGGGATCGACGAGGACCAGCTTGTAGACGTTCCCGCCGGTGAGCGCCTCGACCACCTCCCGGTTCTCGCCGGCGATGGGGTTTTCCCGGAAGATGGCCCGGTAGGAATCGATGATGGTCCCGAGGATCTCGAGGTCGGAAAGGGGCTCGTGGTCGGCGCTGTTGAGGGATCCCGCCGTGGCGATGACGTCGCTCTTGAAGACGCGGCCGTCCGGCTTGCGCTCGAACGGCGGGGCCGAGAAGTTGAGCATCAGGGGCTCGGGCTGGAGGGCCCGCGGATCAGCGAGCGCCTCCGGGACCGGGACCGGCTGAACCAGCGGGGGCGCGGACGCCGGCCGGGACGAAGACGCGTTCCCGGAGCCCCCGGCCGCCGGGGCGGGGTGCTCCGGCGCGGACGGCGACGGCGACGGCCCCGGTTGTTCTCCCCGGTCCGGGGCGAAGACAAGGAGGAGCAGCCCGACGGCCACCAGGAGGCCCGCGATGATGACGAGGGGGTGTTTCATTGGCAGGCGCGCGTCCGTCTCGACCCCGCACCTCGTTGCCTCGCTCTAGATCCCGTTGATGTAATCCATGTTGGCGTTGTTCAACATGGAGCTGTAGTCGGTGGGATCGTAGCCGGCGGTGAACGGATCCGCAAAGCGCTCGAGGTTCGGGAAAATCGTCTCGATCTCGGTGTTGTCGGTCCCGAGCCACTTCGCGAGGGGAGCGGCGAACTGCTCCACGGCGGTGGTCGGAATCCAGCGGCCGCGGCTGCTCCCCGGGGTGCCCCACGCGCCGGTGGGATCCAGGTCGGGGTAGTATCCGAAGACGTTCTTGCCCTTCACGTCGCCGCCCATGGCGAAGACGTGCGTGCCCCAGGCATGGTCCGATCCGGAGGGGCCGGGGATGATGCCGTTCGGCGTGAAGGTCCGGTTGAAGTCGGAATGCGAGGCGAGAATGAAGTCGTTGTAGGTGAAGCCTTCTCCCGCCGGCAGGCCGGATTCCTGCGACTCGAGCTCCTTCATGCAGTCGTGGAAGGCCTTGAGGGAATCGTTCAGGTAGACCATGTTGTCGTCGAGGTCCCCGGCGACGTAGCCGTCGGCCACGGTGTATCCTCCCTGGTCCTGGTGGGTGTCGTGCCCGCCGTAGCTGCAGAAGAAGATCTGCCGCCGGTTGTCGAGACACTGGCGCCCGGCCATCAGCTTCGTGATCATCAGGAGCTGCCGCGCAAGGCTCGGCATCTGGTTGACGACGGTGGTGACGTTGTTGTTGTTCACCCGCAGCGTGCCCGGATCGACGATGGGGTTGCCGTTGTTGATGTTCTTGTTCTGCAGGAAGAAGATCCCCTCGTAGAGCGACACCGGGGTGCCGTTCGGCGTCTTGACGTCGGGGTGCAGGATGGCCTGCGCGCTGGCGATGGCGTTCCCCACGAAGCCCTCGTTCTCGCGCGCGCGGCGCACCACGCCGTTGTAGCCTTCCTCGAAGATGTGATCATGGGTGTAGTTCATGATGTCCTGGAAGGCCTTGAGGCGCCGGGCGTTGCCGCCGCCGTTCAGGTAGCTGGTGGGATCACTCGCATCGCTCAGGGCGTTCGCGTAGTTCGTCCCGTAGCCGTTGAGGCTGATGGCCCCGGTGTTGGTGACGGAATACTGCGGCGCTTCCTGGGTGAGCCCGAGCTGGATGTCGTTCACGCCGGAGAGGGACACCGACATCGAGATCTTGCTGTCGGGGTTCTCGTCGTTCAGGAAATCCGCGATGCGCCCGCACCATCCGCTCTGGAACGGCTTGTCGGGGACGGAACTCTGCCATTCGTTCTGCTGGTCGCTGTGCGAGAAGAGCTGCGGCGGCAGGGCCACGCTGTTGTAGGTTCCCGCGGTGGTCGGAACCACGAGGGTGCCCACGTTGGCGGCGAAGCACACGTCGCCCGCGTCAAACATGTCCTTCACGTCGGTCAGGGCGGGGTGCAGGGCGAAGTTCTCGGCACCGGCCGGGGCACCGGGGTCCGCCGCGAGGTTGTCCGCCACGATGGGATTGGAAGGATTCGGCCCGCCGGTCGGCAGGGCGAGGACCCCGCGGTGGGTGTCGTAGTTGGCGCGCCCGGGATGCCCGGCGCCGGGCATGAGGACGTTGCCCATGTCCGTTCCCCCGAACTGGAACATCACGATCAGGGCCTTGTAGCCCGTAACGGTCGTGGTGCTGTTCGCCAGGGCGCCCTCGATGAGCCTGAGGTGGGCCAGGGTGTTGACGATGCCGGTGATCCCCATCGAGGCGCAGGTGGATTTCGCCATGAAGCTGCGGCGGGTCAGGGGAATCTTCTTGTTCGGGTTTCTCATGGTTCTGGTCCTGGTGTGATTCGTTGAAGAAGGCTGCGGGGGTTACTTCTGGATGAGGAATTCCGGGCTGGTGGTGATGAGGTAGAAGGCACCCCGGACCTTGTTGAACAAGCCGCTGCCCGATGGCGGGAGGGACTCGTTGTAGGTATCCGACAGGTAATAGAGGATGATCTCGCGCGGATTGCGGTTCGGGTAGTGCGTCAAGGCCCCCTCCGGGACCGGGGTCCCGTCGTCGCTGGCATCGACCGGATACTTCAGCTTCAGGCGTCCCGCATTGAAGAGGGCGTCGATGTCGTCGATCAACTGCAGGTCGCGGTCCTGCTCGTTGGTCAGGCCGTTGTTGGCGATCGTCGGGTAGTTCGAGCGGCGCCAGATCCACGACATGTAATCCACGATGATGTCGTGGTCGGTGAGGTTGGTGCTGGTCCCCTGGGCGTTCTGGAGGATCGTGCCGTATCCGGCCGCGATCTGGTTGGCGTTGCCGCCCAAGGAATTCGCGGCCTGGCCGCCGGTCCCCCAGTGCGACGCCCAGAAGGCATTGATGTTCTGGAAGACGGTGCTCTCGTTGGCGATCTGGAACTCCGGCGCCACCAGCCCGTAGCCGGCGATCAACCCGCCCGGCTGGTAGTCCGGCAGGAACCAGTTGAAGACGGTGGGGGCCTTGAGCGGGGACTGCCCGAGGGCGTTGGTGCCGCCGCCGTCGAGGGCGCCCAGCCGGTACTGGGTTCCGGGCAGGCGCTGGAAGGTTCCCGGGGTGACGTCCGGGATCAACTCGCCGTTGCCGTCGTAGGCGGCCATCCCCTGGAACTTGTCGATGGAGGACTGCAGGTAATCGAAGTTGCGCAGGTCGCCGTCCGCCGTCGGGGCGAGGGGCGTGCCGGCGTGCGTCTGGGCCGGAAGCAGGATGGGATCGCCGGAGATGACGGTGCCGTCGAGGGTGACGCGGGAACGGCCGGCCGCGGCCCGGACCGACTGGATCCACGCCACGAGGGGCTCCTTCTTCTTCCCGAACTCGGGATTGAGCTCGGTGGTGCTGAGGTTGCGGGCCTCGGGGTCGAGCAGGATGGCCCGCACCACCTCGTCGAGCTTGCCGTTGCTGTTCCGCCACGCCTGGGCGACGCGGTAGAGGTACGGCCCGGACGGGTTGCTCGTCACGAGGCGCTGGATGAGGCGCCGCGAGATGAAGGCCGGGGTGCTCTGGTGGTTGACGGTGTCGTCCGCCGACCAGGTGGCATCAAAGGTCTTCGGCGTGCCGTTGCCCTGGTTCCCGGCGAGGTAGTTGTGGACGTCGCGGAGGTCCTTGTCGCCGGCGTTCACGTAGCGGCCGTCGTTGCCATTGCCCGGGTTGTTGATCACGAGGCGGTAGGTCCCCGTCCCGGGGGCCGTCTCGAAGAGATTCTTGACGCCCTTGTCGTGCCGGTTGTCGGCGGCCGTGCCCGAACTGTAGAAGGCCATCGGGTAGTTGTAGCGCGAGGAATACCAGAGGTTCCCGGGCCCGTCGTCGTACCAGGCGATCGGCGGGATGTCGCGGTCGATGTTGGGGGTGTCCCAGTTGGTGTCGGCGGCGCTGTTGGTGCTCCAGCTCATGCCGGTCATGACCCGCGCCAGCTCCTTGATGTCGTCGTTGTTGTAGGTCGGCACGAGGTTGTACTCGCTGCCGTTGAGCTTCACGAACCCGTCATCCCACAGCTCGAACAGGCCGATGGTGAAGAGCTGCATGATCTCGCGGGCGTAGTTCTCGTCCGCCGGAACTCCCGAGAAGGTCTCGCTGGTATTCTGGAGGGAACTCAGGTACTTGCCCATGATGGGGCTGTAGGTGACGTCCTCGAGCGCTTCCCGGTAGTGGTCGTCGGCATTTTCCGCGAGCTGGTCGACGTAGCGGGCCGCCGCGATGTGGTGCTGGCGGATGTTGTTGAGCTCCTCGGAGACCACGAGGATCTCGGAGAGCGCGAAGCCGACCCGCTGGCGCAACTGGTCGCGGGCGTTGATCATGATCGTCCACTGCGCGCGGCGCCGGTTGTTGTGGTTCGGCGAGCCAAGCGGTCCGTCGAGCTGGTTCTCCGTCGCTCCATTGAAGGGGAAGTCGGCGTCGGGCGACTGCCACGTGCCGGCCTGCAGGGAGTCGAAGTCCGAGATGTCCTGCGACGGCCAGCTCGGCCAGTCGGCGGGAGCCACCGGCGGGTTGGTGGCGGCGCCGTTGCGGGCGGAATCGAAGTAGCCGCGATGGGTGAACTCCTGCATGTCGAGGGCGTGCGTCAGGTCGCGCACCAGCGTCTGCGGCAGGGCCCACTGGGCGGTGAGCCATGCGTCGTAGGCCGCGATGCGGTCCCCGCCGTGGACGTTCACGATCTGGTAAATGAGTTCCTCGACGTCCGCCTCGGTGGGTCCGAAGGTCGCCTGGGTCAGGAAGCGGGTCACCTCGCGGCGCAGGTCCTCGGCCTCGGCGACCGGGTCGATCGGTTCGATCGGCGGCGTGGCCGGGATGCGGTCCTCGGCCTCGGGGGAGAGGAAGGAGGCCGGCCGGCGCTGGTAGATGGCCCAGATTTCACCGGAGGGATTGTTGTTGCTGTGCTTGTTGTTGTAGAGCGGGGTGGTCCCGACCGGGTTGCCCTGCTTGGGATTGTCGAACTCGAGCGAGTCGATGATGTCCTGCACCGAGTATCCGCCGCGCGGCTCGATGAGGTAGGTGTAGTTCGAGACCGGCCCGGAGATGAAGGTCCCCGTCTCTTCGCCGGTGTCGGTGATGGACTCCACGATGGGGCCCGCCCGGAGCGTGATGCCATCCGGATCGAGCGTGGCCTTGTGCACGTGGGTGTTGCTCTGCGGCGAGGTCAGGTTCTCGAAGAAGTCGTTGATGGTGGCCACCCGGTTGCTCCCGTTGAGAATCAGGATCGTCGATCCCGAGGCGGAGGTGGCGGTCACCGCGGCGTCATCCTTGGAGAAACTCGCGATGTAATACTTGTTGAACTCCGGATCGTCCCGGGCGTCGTGGATGTTCACCGCCCCCTGGCCGGCGGCCCCGACGGTGTAGTCGCCGGAGGGGTTCAGGACGAGGTTGACCTCCTCGGGATACTCCACGATCTCGTCGAGGACGGCCCGGATCTCGACGGAGGCATAGCGGCCGCCGAAGGGCACCGTGACGGCGTAGGTGTTGCCGACCGGAACGAGGGGCGTGCCGTCCGGCGTCTCGACGATGTAGTCGCTGGCGTCCGGATCGCCGGAGGCGATCGGGTCGCTGGCCCCGTTCAGGTCGAAGAAGACCGTCTGGGGAGCGAGGGATCCGCCCGTGTTCCGGTTCACCCGGAAGCGCGCCACGTCCTTCACGCGCGGAAGACCGGTGCCGATCATGCCGTTGTCCTCGCGGGCCACGCCGTCGTTGATGCCCACCGTCATGATGTCGGCCGTGGGATCCGCGGCGGCGGCGGTCGTCAGGGTGACCCCGTCGCTCTGGCTCCCGACCGCGCTCTGGCTCCGGAAGAACTGGTACCCGGCAAGGACGTTCTCGACGTCGTCCGCGACGCCGTCTCCGTCGGAATCGAGGGTGTTGGCATCAAGGGGGCTGAAGGTCGCGATGCGCACGAACTTCTTCCCGGCGCCGGGGAAGAGGGTGGCGGCATTGTTGTCGGTGTAGTCGCCGGCGGTGAGGAAATCGCCCGCGGGCCGCAGGACCTCGCCCGGGATGATCTCGATGCTCCCGCTCTGGTTCAGTTCCCAGCCGACCGCGAGGTGATCCCACTGGCCGAGGTGGTTGTGCAGGATCTCGAAGAAATACTTCTGTCCGGCCACGAGGTCGATGTTGCGGGACTTCTGGGTGTCGTTGACCCCCTGCGAGGCGAGGTAATCCCAGTCCTCCTCTTCGGTGAGATTGCCGTCGTTGAGCCACGATTCGCGCGCCAGGCCGACCCCGTCGGCGGTGTCGTCGGTGGTGTCGAGCGAGAATTCCGACTGGTGACGTCCCGCGATGTAGAAGTTGTAGGTCCCGCTGACCTTCGGCACGATGAACCCGCGCCACCGGTCGCCGTAACGATCGCCGTAATCCGAGGGGCCCTTCGTGCTGGATCGCCATTCCACCCCGTCCGGGGGGACGTCGTCGCTCTCGTCATCGGGGGTGCCCAGGGGGTCGATGTAGGCGCGCAGTTGGGCAATCGAGCTCTCCACGTTGCCGTGGTACCAGACTTCGCGGGTGACGCCGCCGGTGATGGCCGGGCCGCCCGGGTCGTTGAAGTCGACGCTGACCAGTCCGCCGGTGCCGAAGAAATTCAGCGGGGTGGTGCCGGTGCTGTCGCTGATCGTCTGCCACGCGTCGAGCTCGGTGGCGAGCTGGACCTGGTAACGTTTCCCGAGAACGGTGTTCCAGGAAAGCTGGAGCGTGGACTCCCCGAGGGAGGCCGACTCGATGACAAAGCAATCGTCGGCGTCGTTCGGGTCGGTCGAGGCGTTGCTCTCCTCGAGGTTGTTGCAGGCGTCGGCATCCGGGTTGTCGGTGGGATCGCCGTCGGGATGGCTCAATGACCCGAAGTGCTGGATCTCCCACGAGTCGAGGAGGCCGTCGCCGTCCGAATCGAGATTGACCAACTGGGCGTGGGCGCCGGAACTCGCTCCGAAAACAAGGGCCGCAGCAGTCAGGAGGGAAACGCTCATCCATTCCGGACGAGCCAAGGAGCAAACTTGGGTTTTCATGGGTTTTTGGTGGCCGGTCTGCGGTCGTATTACCTGACGCCGAATGAGATTTGTGATTACATGATATCTTCGCTGGACCGGGGGGGAAGGCGGGAATTGACCAAATACAAGCTAGCCTTTGGGTTCTCTCCTGTCCCCCCCCTCAAACGTGCGATGCGGGTGGGGCCGGTCCGGACCGTTCTCCCGGTTTTCCGGGAACCGGAGAGCCATCGGCGGTCGGACCGGGCCGACGGCCGGACCCGGATCCCCGTCAGGGTGGCCGGGGGCGCCCGGGGACCGGTTTACATTGCGGGTTCCATGCGAGACCCTTCCGGCCAGCCAACCTCATGAAGATTCTCGCCGCCATCCTGGTTCTCACCTTGTCGCTCCGCGCCGACCCGCTCACGGGGGCCCGACGCATCGTTTTCCTCGGCGATTCGATCACCCACGGCGGCCACTACATCGTGCTGCTCGAGGCCGCCCTGCGCGGGACGCACCCGCAGGCGAGCTTCATCAACCTTGGCCTCCCGAGCGAGGGGGTCACCGGGCTCTCCGAACCGGCGCACCCGTTTCCCCGCCCAAACGTCCACGAACGCCTCGCCCGCGTCCTCGCCAGGGCGAAGCCCGATGTCGTGTTCGCGTGCTATGGGATGAATGACGGCATCTACCACCCCTTCAGCCAGGAACGGTTCGATCAATACAAGGACGGCATCGACGCCCTG
This sequence comes from Akkermansiaceae bacterium, assembly GCA_013001695.1. Taxonomy (GTDB): domain Bacteria; phylum Verrucomicrobiota; class Verrucomicrobiia; order Verrucomicrobiales; family Akkermansiaceae; genus Roseibacillus_B. Next base: position 760 of record JABDMC010000178.1, on the reverse strand, counting down.
ATCGAGGCCGTCCGCGAGAGCGGCGCGAAGCTCATCCTGCTGACCCCCCCGCCCTTCGACCCCCATCCGATGAAGGCCGGAGGCAAGCTCCGCCCCGCCGGCGCCCCGGAATATTCGTGGAAGGAGATCTACGAGCATTACGACCGGGATGTGATCGCGCCCTACGCGAAGTGGCTCCTCGCGCAGGGGGAGCGGGTCACCGCGGTCATCGACCTCCACGGACCCATCACCGCCCACGTGAACGAACGACGGCGCAGCGACCCCGAGTTCGTCCTCTCCGGCGACGGGGTCCATCTCGATCCCGCCGGTCACCGCCTCATGGCCGATGCAATTCATCGCGCCATCTACGACCGCCCGCTCCCCGCGATCCCGCCGGCGGAACTCGAGGTCCGCTCCCGCCAGCACGCCCTCATGCACGCGGCATGGCTCACCCACACCGGGCACCAGCGCCCGGGGATGAAGGCCGGCCTCCCGCTGGAGGAAGCCCGGGCCAAGGCCGCACGCCTCCGCGAATCGCAACCCTAGCCCGCATAGTTCACGAAGTGAAACATGCGTTTTGCGAATGTGGCTGAAGCTCAATCATCTGATTCGCAAAACCGACTCTGGAGGAAACTCCCAAAGTGTGTTTCCTCCGGCGTCGGGGCGGGCCCCGACGGCTCTGACCAGTCAGAGCGTGTCGGCCCCCGCGTTCGCGGGGGCGGAAATTTGATGAAATTTCCGGGCTAGTGTGCCGTCCCGCAAGTCCTGCAACATGCTGGGG
>JABDMC010000175.1 GCA_013001695.1 Akkermansiaceae bacterium | reverse complement strand
ACTTCGTTCGCGGGGAAGGTCGAAGCGCGGCCTGGTTTCCCAACTTCTTCGTTCCTCCTCAGTCGTGAATCTCGATTCACTCCTTCGGAGCGCCTTGGATTTGGAAAATCATCCTCGCGCATCATGTCACATTACTTCCGGGACACCACACTAGGCCCGGAGCCCCTCGAGGTGGCGGTCGATGGCCCGCAGGGCGCCGTGAAAGGAGGCCGCCTTGCGGGTCACCTTGCCGGTTGCGGCGGTGCCGGCAAAGGCGGCCACAAGGAAGGCCGCTTCGTCGGCGGGCCTGATGTCGGCCCGCACCCGGCCGGCGTCCTGGCCGCGCTTCAGGGCGGTCGAGATGGCGCGGCGCCACGCGGTGTAGAGCCGGTCGAGACGCTCCCGGAACCCGTCGTCCAGCGGCGCCATCTCGGCGGCGTAGTTGCAGATCGGGCAGCCGTTGAAGAGGTAGCCCTCCTCCGCCTTCTCCTGGTCGAGGAGCTTGCGGAAGCGCCCGAAGATCGACTGCATGACCGGCACCGGGTCGTCGCTGGCGGCCAGCGGTTCCACCCACCAGCTCTTCACCGCCGGGTAGAGGAACTCCTCGAGCACCGCGTAGCCGAGTTCCTTCTTGCCCGCGAAGTGATGGAAGAGGGCCCCCTTCGTGATGCCCGCCGATTCCACGATACGCTTCAGGCTCCCGCCCTGGAACCCGTGCCGGTAGAATTCCCGGTAACCGGCCGCCAGAAGTTTGCGGCGCGTGCGGGCCGGATCGCGCCTGCGGGGCATGCCCGGAGGGTTACATACCCGGCGGTCGGTTGCAAGGCGGGGGCGGAATCCGGGCTGGTGGCGGTCCGGGCGGGAGGCCCCCCCGGGTTCGGTCCGGGCGGGTGGAGCGCCCGCCCTCCCGGGTCCCGTCTGGGGTTGGATTGCCTGCGGGAACTTGGATGGACCGGGAGAGAGGGTCTCCGGGACCGGCCGCCCGAAAGCGGCCGGTCTCATGAGGGGTAGACGCAGCGGGCCCGCGATCATTACCGAAAAGTTGGGTATTTTCGCCGGTTGCGGAGGAAGCCGCGCAGGCGCCGGAACCGTCCGAGCCCGATGGGCGGGGGGAAACCCGTCGGCACGAAGCTGGTGCCGGTGACGGTGAAGGTGCCGCCGTTGTTGACGATGTTGAGACCGGCGTCGTCGCGGGAGGAGCGAATGGCGATGGCCCCGGCCGCCGGCGATGTGGACCACCACGAACTCCGTCCATGACGGATCGTCGCCGGTATCCCGGATGCGCAGGAGCAGGGTGTGGCGCGGTTCGGGAGAAGGCAGGGACCGCGTCGGTCGCTGGACGCGGGCATCCCGGTGTGGCGAGGAATTTCCGGCCGGGCGCACGGCGCCGCCGCGGACGGAAAAGTGCAGTGACGCCGGGGGAAATTTGCCTGATGCTCCCTCCCGATGCAGCGGGCGCGGACGATCGGCAATCTCTTCTGGCTGTGGACGCTGCTCGGGACGCTGTGGGCGTGGTTCCTGCCGTCCCACTTCACGTGGTTTCTCGGCGTGGTGCCGGGGACGGGGATCAAGCTCACCGCGGTGGGCCTCGGGGTCATCATGCTCGGGATGGGCATCACCCTCTCGTTCGCGGACTTCCGCGCCGTCCTGAAGATGCCGCAGGCCGTGGGGATCGGGGTCGCGGCGCAGTTTCTCGTGATGCCCTTCGTGGGTTGGGCGGTGGCCACCGTCTTCGGGCTCGCCGACGAACTCAAGCTGGGCCTCATTCTCGTGAGTTGTTGTCCCGGCGGCACGGCCTCGAACGTGGTGAGCTTCCTGGCGCGCGCCAACGTGGCGTTGAGCGTCCTCATGACGATGTGCTCGACGATGCTGGCGATCGTGCTGACGCCGTATCTCACCAAGGCCTACGCGAGTGCGATCCTGTCGGTCGACGCCCCGGCGATGGTGTGGACCATGGTGACCATCGTGCTGGTTCCGGTGCTTGCCGGGGTGCTGCTCAACCAGTGTCTCGGGGCGCGGCTGCGGGTGGTGCGGGAGATATCGCCGCTGGTCTCCATCGCGGTGATCGTCCTGATCGTGGGTGCCATCGTGGGGAAGACGAAGGAGCTGATCATCGAAAACTTCGGGCCGCTGCTGGTGGCGGTCTTCGTGC
>JABDMC010000154.1 GCA_013001695.1 Akkermansiaceae bacterium | reverse complement strand
GGCGCGGGCCTTGTACTTCATGTCGAGGCCCGGGGAGTCGAGGGTCTGGAAGAGGTATTGCTCGGCCAACTCGATGTTCTCCATCTTGGCGGCCGAGACGCCGGCGGCGAGCAGCGCCTGGGCGCGTTCCTGGGGCGCCGTGGAGGGGGTCAGGAGGAGCTCGAAGTCCTTGAGGGCCTCCTCGTGCCGGCCGGCCGCGGCCCGCAGTTGCCCGAGGGCCAGGCGGGCGTAGTCGGCGAAGGGGTTTCCCTCGTCGCCGATGATCTTGCTGAGCACGCGCGAGGCGCCGTTGGCGTCCTTCGCCAGGATGAGGCAGCGGGCCTGGTAGTAGAGCGCCTCGTGCCGCAATTTCGGCTTGTCGCTCTCCCTCGCGGTGATGCCGAAGTAGGGGGCCGCGGCGGCCCACCGGCTGTCATTGTAGCGCTGGGCGCCAAGGCGGTAGGCGGAGGTCGCGACATACTTGCCGGTGCGGTAGCGCTTGATGACGCCCTCGAAGACCCGTTCGGCCTCTTCGATCTGGCCGGTGAGGAGGAGGGACATCCCGAGGCGGTACCATGCCTTTTCGGCGAATTCGTGACGGGGGGCGGTGTTGAGGAATTCGCGGAAGAGCGGGATGGCGGTGTTCAGGGCGCGGCGCGACTCGGCGGGGTTGTTCACCTCGCGGCCGTAATCGTAGACGCGGTTGGCGCGGAGGAAGAGGTCGCTCGGCGCGTCGAAGGGCTCGATGACCCCGGGGATCTGGGCCGCGGCCGGCGGCGCGGGCACCCCGACGAGCGTGCCGAGGACCATGACGGCCAGGGCGCCCAGGGGCAGATGGAAATCGGGATTCAGGGACACGTCGGGGGTTCGGGAACTTTTGCCATGAACGGGGGACGGGATCAATCCCCGGGAGCGGGAGGCGGGGGAATATCCTGTTTTTCCATTGCGGTGCGGTAACGGCCGGCCTCGGCGCGGCTCTCCGGCGTCCCGATCTGGTCGAGTGCCTTGATGGCCCCGGTGAGGGCCTCGGTCCGGGTGGCGGCATCGGGGCTGTACAATTCGGCCACCACCACGTAGTGCTCGGCGGCGCCCTGGGGGTCCTTGCCCGCCATGGCGATGTCGCCGAGGATGAGGCGCAACCGGGCATTGAGGAGACCCTGCGGTTTCAGTTCCAAGCCGGCCTCCGCGGCATCGCGGGCGGGCGCCAGTTCCCCGAGGCCGAAATGGGCGCGGGCCCGGAGGTAAAACGATTCGGCGCGCCGGAACTCGTTGTCGTCGCGTTCGAGAAGAATCTCGACGGGGGCGAGGGCCTCCCGGAAGTGGCCGCTCTCCACCGCGGCCCGGGCGAAGGCGCGCCACGCCACGGTCTTGGTGTCGCCGGGCGACTTCGTGGAGACCCCCCGCTGCAGGTAGCGCCAGGCCTCCTGGTGCCGGCCCTCGCTGGAGAGCTTCACGCCCAGCCAGGCGAAGACGGCGCGCGGCAGCCGCGACTTGGGATAGTTCTCGAGGAGGCGGTTGAGTTCGGCCTGCAGGGCCTCCTGCTGCTGGAGGCTGTAGTAGACCAGGGCGAGGTGCACCGTGGCGTCGCGCCCGAGCGCCTTGGGGTCCGCATCCCGCGCCTTGAGGAAGTGCTCCACCGACGGCTCGAATTCGTCGAGCCGGAAGTGGGCCCAGGCGATCCAGAATTCCGAGGCCGCGTTCTTCGCGGGATCGCGCTTCGGGAAGTCGCTCCGGAGCCGCTCGTGGGCGGTGATCATGCGCCGGTAGTCCTTGGCCTTCTTGAAGATGCCGGCCTTCTCGGCCCACGCGTACTCGCGCAGGGTGGCGTCCTTGGTGATGGCGAGAAGGGCGTCGAGGTCACGGAGCGCGGCGGCATCGTCGCCCCCGCCGGCGTGCAGTTCGGCGCGCTTCACGTAGACGTGCTCGACGCGGGAGTCGTCCGGATGCCGTTCGAGGAAGTCGTCGAGGGCCGCGAGGGCACCCTTGCGGTCCCCGGCCTTGAGCCGGGCGGTGGCGAGGCGGTAACGGAGCCCGGCGTGATTCCCGGCCTCGACGTGCTTGAAGTCGATGCCGGCGTAGGCCTCCGCGGCCTCGCGGAACTTGCCGGCCTTGAAGAGGACCTCCCCGAGCATCAGGCGGGCGCTGTGAATGCGGGCGTCATCGGGGTGGCTCTTCCCGTAGCGGTCGAGGAAGCGGCGCGCCTCGCCCGCGAATTCCGGGCCGGGTTTCTGGTAGCGGCGGGTGAGGAGGACGTAGGCGGCCTCCAGGGCGGTTTGCCCATCGGGAGCGATGCGTTGCAGTTCGAGGTAGAGCGCGTCGGTGCGGGCGGCCTGCCCGAGGGCCTCGTAGGACTTGATGGCCAGCAGGATCCGGCGGCTGAGTTGCTCCTTCTTCAGGCGGAAGGCGCCGCGCTCGAAGAGGGCCACGACGCGCTTGTGATCCCCGGCCTGCGAAGCCTCGCTCATCAGGGCGAGTTGGGCCTCGCCGCGGTACTCGTCGAGGCCCGGGGTGACGAGGATCTTCTCGAACCACTTTTCGGCGAGCTCGGCCATGTTGAGGTCGCGGGCGAGGAGGGCGGTCTGGAGGGTGGCCTCGGCGCGGATCTTCTCGTCGGCGCCGGACGCGGCGAGCTTCTCGAAGAGGGCGAGGGCCTGCTCGCGCCGCCCGACCTTCTTGTAGAAGTGCGGCAGGGCGGCCTCGGCCCGCCCGCGAAACGGCGAGTCATCATCGACGAGGACGCGCTCCAGCGCCTTGATGGTCTCGGGAATCTTCCCGAGTTCCTGGAAGCACAGGGCGCGGCGATACCGGGCGAGGTGCCGGGTGGGCGGGCTGTCCGATTGCATGATGGCCGTCACGTACAACGGTTCGGCCTTGGCGTACTCCTTCCGGTCGTAGTGGTGGTTGGCGAGTTGAAAGGCCGCGGCGCCGACCAGCGGGCCGCGCTTCCACTTGCTCACCACGGTCGCGAGGGCGCGCCGGGCTTCCTCCTCCTTGCCGGTCTTCTGGGCGCACACCGCCGAGTAATACCACGCCTTCTCGGCATTGGGGTGCCCGGCGTGGGCCTCCAGGAAGCGCGTGAACTGGCGGAGGGCCGCCTCGAAATTGGCGGCCTGCAGCTTGGGATCCTTCGAGTCGAGGGCCTCCTGGTAGGCCAGTTCGGCGAGGAGGAAGAGATCGGCGGCGGGATCGGGACGGAGGGTCTCTTCCGGCGCCTGCGCCACCATGCCGGCCGGCAGCAGGGCGGCCGCAAGGAGGACGATGATCCGCGTGACGTGCATGGTCATGGGACGGGCGGAGCGGCCCGGGTATTCTGCTGAAAGGGATCGGGGAACGGCACCCATCAGCGCCCCTGGGGCTTCTGGGTGGCGAACGAAAGGTTCCAGATGCCGGCCCGCTGGCAAATGTCGATGACCCGCACAATCGTCTGGTAGTTGGCGGCGCCGTCGCCGCGGAGGCGCACCGGCTGGTTCTCGTGGACGCGGGCGATGGCCGATAGCTTGTCGAACAACTGGTCCTCGGTGAGCCCCTGGCCGTTGACGAGGAGGGCGCCGTCCTCGCGGATGTTGACGATGATCTCGCTGAGGGCGCGGCGGTTGTCCTTGCCCTCGGTGGAGGTCGGGACGCTCACCTTGAGGTCCAGCTCGGCCCGCGAGAACTGCCAGGTGACGATGAAGAAGATCAGGAGGAGAAAGACGATGTCGATCATCGGCGCCAGCTGGAAGGCCGACGGGGGAGGGCTGCTCTTCTGGAATTTCACGGGAGCAGGGGACGGGGGTTACATGCCCGGGATGTCGGCGTGGCCGGAGCGCACCGGGGCGGGCTGCTGGCTGCGCGGAAGCTCGTAGCCTTCCGGGTTGTCGGGAAGCTCCTGCGGGGGCGCGTGCTGGGCGGCCCGCGAAAACTGGGAGGCGATGAGGGCCATGAGATGGGTGGAGGCCGCCTCCAGCTCCGCGATGTAGCGTTGCACCCGGGCCCGGAAGATCGAGTAGAAGATCATCGCGATGATGCCGATCATGAGGCCCGCCGCGGTGGTCACGAGGGCCTCCGAGACGCCGCTGGCGAGCTGCATCTGGCGCACGCCCTCGAAGTCGCCCTGCGAGATCTGCAGGAAGGACTTGATCATCCCGATGACGGTTCCGAGCAGTCCCACCATCGGGGCGATGGCGCCGATGTCGGCGAGGTAGGTGATGCGCTGGGTGAGGATGTTCGCCTGGCGCGACCCCTCGGCCTCCGCGACGTCGCGGATCTCCGAGAAGCCCGCGTCGGAATTCTTGGTGGCGAAGTCGAGGGTCTTCTGGGTGATGCGGGCCACGCATTCGCTGCGGCGGTGCGAGTACCCGACGAGCCCGAGGTAATCGCGCTTGCGGATGAGGCTCTCGGCGACGCGCATGAAGCGGTCGCTGACGACCGTCCCGCGGCGGATCGTGAGGAAGAACAGGAGGATGAGCACCACCGCCGCGATGGAGAGCAGGGCCAGGGGGTACATCATGATCCCGCCGGCCTCGATGATGTCGAGGAGCTTGACGGGCTCGATGGACGCCGCGTCGGGATCTTGCTGGGCGGCGGCTGGCAGGGTGAATGCGAGCAGCGCCGCGAAAGGGAGGACACGATTCATGGAACCCGAAAAGTCTAGCGGCATCCACCGCAGGTTCAAGCGCAGGGGCCGGAATCGAGGGGTTGTTCCCACGCCGTCCCGGCACTACCTGTAGCGGTGCAGGGGAAAACCTTTGTTCAGAAGCCTCTCAGGAAATACGTTAGGGGCCGCAAGGGCGGGGTTTTCCCGCGATTTGGTGCCTGCCGCGGTACCCGGCGCCGGCGGGGTGCGGGGCGCCGGATGCGGGGCTGAACCGGGCGCGACTGGAAGCAGGGAATGGGAGACGAGCACGATCTGAAGGCGAAGCTTGGGGAGGTTCCCCACAAGCCGGGCGTCTACCTGATGAAGGACCGCCTCGGGTCGGTGATCTACGTGGGGAAGGCCCGCGACCTCCGGAAGCGCCTCGCCAGCTACTTCATGCCGTCGCGCAAGATGCAGGCCGACCTGAAGACGCGGGCCCTCCTCGAGTCGATCCGGGATTTCGAGGTGCACCTCGTGCGGAACGAGCAGGAAGCGCTCCTGCTGGAGGGGAAGCTGATCAAGCAGTACCGGCCGCGGTACAACGTCAGCTTTCGCGACGACAAGCGGTTCCTGCTGGTGAAGCTGAACCCGAAGGACCCGTGGCCGCGGTTTGTCCTGACGCGGCTGAAGAAGGACGACGGGGCGCGCTACTTCGGGCCGTTCGCGCATTCCGGGGCGCTGCGCGCCACGATCGCCTGGGTGAACAAGGAGTTCGGCCTGCGCAGCTGCCGGCCGCGGGTGCCGGGCGAGAAGGACTACAAGCACTGCAGCGCCGACATCATCCGCAACTGCACCGCGCCGTGCGTCGGCAAGATCGACCGGGACGATTACATGCGACGGGTCGGGGAAGCGTGCGAGCTGCTCGACGGCAAGGGGCGGCGGGAGCGCCTGAAGGGGCTGCGGGAGGACATGGAGAAGGCCGCCGGGCGGCAGAACTTCGAGCAGGCCGCGCGGCTCCGCGACGTCGTGCAGAACCTCGAGCGGACCCTGAACCCGACGCGCCAGTTCGCGCGCGGGCGGGGGGTGCCGACCACCGTGAAGCCCCTCGACGACCTGTCGGAACTGGGGGACGCCCTCGGGTTGCCGGGGCCGCCGGCCGTCATGGAGTGCTTCGACATCTCGAACGTCTCCAGCAACCACATCGTGGCCTCGATGGTGCGCTTCAAGGACGGGTTGCCGGACAACCAGAACTACCGGCGCTACCGGATCCGGACCGTCGACGGGCAGGACGACTTCGCCAGCATGGCGGAGGTCGTCCGCCGCCGCTACGGGCGGATCCTGCGGGAAGGGGCCACCGCCAACCCGGAGGCGGCCGACACCCAGGAGGACGCGGTGGAGGCCATGCGGCGGCTCGCGCGGGAGGGCAAGGCGCCCATCACGCTGCCCGACCTCGTCATCGTGGACGGCGGGAAGGGGCAATTGAGCTCCGCCACCGGCGAGCTGCAGCGCCTGGGCCTGCATGCCTTGCCCATCATCGGGTTGGCCAAGAAGCACGAGGAGATCTTCCGCCCGGGGAAGGGGGAGCCGCTGGTGCTGTCCCACGACCGCGGGGCCCTGAAGTTGCTGCAGCGCATCCGCGACGAGGCCCACCGCTTCGCCAACAGCTACAATGAACTGCTTCTGCGCAAGCGGATGCGCGAAAGCATCCTCGATGATTGCCCGGGAATCTCGCCGCGGCGCAAAGCGGCCCTCCTCAAAAAGTTCGGCTCGGTGGAGCGCATCCGCGACGCCAGCCCGGAGGACATCGCGGAACTTCCGGGAATCTCCCTCCGCTCCGCGGAGACCATCCTCGACTGGCTCGAGCGCGATTGATGTCGGGCGCCATCCCGAAGCGCCATCGAATTGTAGGGCGGGCGCCCCGCCTGCCAAAAACCGGTCCAACCAAGCCCCCCGGTCCGCCATCGATTTGTAGGGCGGGCGCCCCGCCTGCCAAAAACCGATCCAACCAAGCCCCCCGAAGCGCCATCGAATTGTAGGGCGGGCGCCCCGCCTGCCAAAAGTCTGCGGAGTAGTTTCCCCGGAGCGCCTTCGTGC
>JABDMC010000100.1 GCA_013001695.1 Akkermansiaceae bacterium | reverse complement strand
GGTCGAGCCCCGCCGCGGGTTCGTCGAGGATGAGGACCTGCGGGTCATGGAGGAGGGAGCGCCCGAGGCACAGGCGCTGGGTCATCCCCTTCGAGAGCTTGTTGGAGAGCCGGTCCGCGAGGGTGATGAGGTCCGTGAACTCCATGACCTCCTGGATGCGGGCCCAGCGCTCGTCCCCGGAATATCCGAGGGCGCGCGCGTAGAAGTCGAGGTACTCGAGCACCGTCATGTGGTCGTAGTTCCCGAAGTGGTCGGGCATCCACCCGATCAGGGCGCGCACCTTCCCGGGGTGGTTCACGACGTTGATCCCGCAGATCTCGGCACTCCCCATGGTGGGGTAGTCGAGGGTGGCGAGGATCCGCATGGTGGTCGTCTTGCCGGCCCCGTTGGCCCCGACGAACCCGCACACCGACCCGTGCGGGATGTCGAAGGAGACCCCGTCGACCGCCTTCAGGGTGCCGAAGTAGCGGAAGAGGTCGCGGACGCTGATGGCGTGATCACTCATGGTGCGGCGGCGGGATGCGGGTCAGGGCGCGACGACCGGCCCGGTCACCACGGCGCTGGTTTCGAGCCAGCGGATGGACCCGAGGGTCTCGATCGCGGGGACCTCGGAACTGGAGGCCAGGAAATGCCCGGAGCGCTCCGCGGCGAGTCCGAGGCGCTTCTGGTTGCGGACGCTGAACATGCTCTTCTGCGCGTTCACCCAGGCGATGAAGGCGGGCTCCGGGGTGGGTTTGAGGGTGGTCCGGCGCCCGCGTTGCACGTTTTCGGCGACCCAGTGATCGCCGTCGACGGAGGTGTAGTAGAGCGTGCCGAGCGGAAACGCGAAGGTCGAGACGACCACCGGGGGGTCGAGCGAGGCCATCTCGATCCGGCCGCGGGTGGGGCGGACGGTCTGGAGGAAGTGGCCGTGTTCGCTGCGGCTCTGGAACCAGTCGCCGGCGACCTTGAGCCCCTGCTCGATGACGTCGGTGGTGTAGCGGCTCTTTCCGCCGTTGTTTCCCGGTGTCACCCGCGCCCAGCGCGAATCGTCGATCAGGACCGGCGACAGGTAGGCCGGTTCGCTGGTGGTGAAGTTCGAGGAGAGCAGGACGCCGGTGCGGGCGAACTGCTCCTGCGCGATGTAGGCGGCGTTCTCGCCGTTGTCGGGGCGCACCTCCATCAGGACGACGCGTTGCCCCCGGCCGCCGAAGCCGTCCTGGAAGATGATCAGGACGACGAGAAGGAGGCTCGCCCCGAGCGAGATCAGCGGCGTGGTGATGAAGAGGCGGTGCCGCTGGCCGGCCTTGGCGAAGACGAAGAGGTTCACGGGGCCCACCAGCACCCCGAAGGCAATAAGGACCAGGATGAAGAAGACCACGTGCGCCTTCTTCGAGCCGAAGGCGGCCTGCAGCGGCCAACGGCCGACGAAGTCGCTGCGCAGGGTGCTGAGGGTGCTCTTCCCGACGGCGGTCGGAATCTCGGTGGAGACCGTCTCCACCGCCTGGGAGGCATCGATGACGCGTCCGGCACCGGCCTCGAGGATCTGCGCCCGCCCCCAGCTGCGCTCATCGACCCGCTCGCCGCGGCCGTCGTCGAGGATCCCGAGCGTCTTCAGGTCGGTCGCGCCGCTGGTGGTGTAGATCACGAGGGATCCCCCGATGCGGTTCCAGCGCAGGATGGCATTGCGGGCCCCGGGGCGAATGTCCTTCCAGTCCTCCTCGGTCATGACGAGGACGTCGAGCCCCGAGTAGGCCCTCCAGTCTTCGGACAGTTGCCCGGGATCGAACGATCCCCCGAAGCTGATCTGGGGCGCCATGCCGTGATGCATGTGCGCGGGGCCGTGGCCGTGGCCGCCGGAGCCGCCCGGGGTGAGATGCTTGCGGGCCTCGGCCTCGAGCTTGCTGCCGTTGACGGTATGAAGATCGGCGCTGATGGCCACCGCCGGCCAGCGGGTATCGTAGTTCGTGATCATGCTGGCGTCGAGGGGCATCAGGCCCGCGGCGCTGACGCCGAGCGTCAACTCGGTGGCGCTGTTGTAGTCCTGGAAGGCGGTCACCAGCGGGACGAGGAACTCGTAGGAGGTGATTTCCCCGGCGTCACAGAAGGCCGAGAACGAGGAGCGCATCTCGTTCCCCTCGTCCCGCCAGCCGGAGTCGAGGGAGTTGAAGCGAAACGTCCAGGTGCGGGGGATCTTGGTGGCATTCTTGATGTAGATCCGCACCGGCATGTACCCGGAGGTCGGGACTTCGCTGAAGAGGGCCGTGACGCGGACCTCGCTCCGGGTCTTCACCGGGTCGTAGACGTGGCTGACCAACCGGTGTTGGCCGAGGGCCCCGCCGGCGGCGAGGAGGAGAAGCAGCAGGATCGCTCGGAGCATGATGCGCGGAGATCAGGAGCCCGCCGGAGCGGTGGCCTGGAGGGTCCGGGGAGTGGCGTTCGCCTGGAAGGGAACCTCATCGAGAAGCGTGGCGATGACCTCGTTGGGGGTCAGGCCCTCGACGCGGGCATTGTATTCGAGAATGATGCGGTGGCGCAGGACCGCCGGCGCGACGAGCTTGACGTCCTCGAAGCTGGCATTGGTGCGCTCGTTGATGACGGCCCGGGCCTTGGCCGCCGCGGCGAGGGAGAGGGCGGCGCGCGGGCTGGCCCCGAACTTGATGTTGGCAGCCGCGGTGGATTGCCCCGGGTGGGTGGCGTCGCAAAGCCGCGCGATGTAGTTCGCCACCACGTCCGGAAGGAAGATGCGCCGCACGAGGGCGAGCACCCCGTTGAGGGTGTCGGCATCCATGATCGGCTGGATGTCCGGCTCGGTGCCGAGCTCGCGGTGGTTGACGATGCGCTCGAGGGTCTCGACGTCGTTGCGCGTGACCTCGAGCTTGAAGAGGAAGCGGTCGAGCTGCGCCTCGGGAAGCGGGTAGGTCCCTTCCAGCTCGATGGGATTCTGGGTGGCGAGCACGAAGAAGGGGGCGGGGAGGTCGTGCGTCTTGCCGAGGACCGTCACGCGGCGCTCCTGCATGGCCTCGAGGAGGGCCGACTGCGTCTTCGGCGAGGCGCGGTTGATCTCGTCGGCGAGCACGATGTTGGTGAAGAGCGGCCCGGGCTGGAAGACGAACTCCCGGCGCCCCTCGACTTCCTGGAGCACCGGGTTGCCGGTGATGTCGCCGGGAAGAAGGTCCGGGGTGAACTGGATGCGCTTCGTGTCGAGATGCAGGGACCTCGCCAGCCCCTTGACGAGCTCGGTCTTGCCGAGGCCGGGGAGGCCTTCCAGGAGGATGTGGCCGCGGGACAGAATCCCGGTGAGGACCAGATCGATGAGTTCCTCCTGCCCGAAGAGGACGGTGTTGAGGGCCTGGTTGAGCGAGCGGATGTGCTTTCCCGCGTCGGCGACTTCGGTCTCGGAGGCGTGATCCATGGTGTGGAGAGACTTATCGGCGATCGCGGGGGAGATTCCAGTGAAAAGGGGTGGGCCCGGGTGCGACGGCCTCCGGGACCCGGACCGGCACGGGTGGGCGGCGGAACGTCCGGCGCCCCTTACTTGAAGAACTCCTTGAGGGCCTTCTTCTCGTCGGGCATGAGGGCGTCCTTCCAGATGCGGTCGCCACCCCGGCCTTCCTCCGCGACCTGACCGCCGGCGCGCGGACCGACCTTGGTCTTGTCGATGTCGTGCTCGCCGTCCTGCAGTTCGAGGAGGTCCCCGGGGAGGGAACGGCTGAGATCCTTGCCTTCGAGGCCTTCGAGGTCACCGGTCTCGACATCGCCGCCGAGCTTTCCGAGGACCCCGGGAGCGGTTCCGGGTCCGCGGTTGATTCCGCCCTTCCCGGGACCCTCGCCGCCGGGCTGCCCGGGTCCCTCCGCTCCGTCCCCGCCTCCGCCCTCCTCGAGGAGATCATCGAGCCATTCGTCGCCCCCGCCCCCGCCGCCGCCGCCGCCCTCGCACTGCTGGCACTTGCCGGCGGCGTCCTTCATGGCGTCCCGCAGTTGCTCCATCTGCTCGGGGTTGAGGTTGTTGAGGGCCTCGGGATCGAGTTCCCGGAGCTGCTCGAGGAGCGCCTGGTTCGGCTTCATGGCGCCGTTCTCCATGCCGCGGACCGCATTCTCGAATTCGTTGAGGAGGCGCTGGCGGGCTCCTTCCGCCATGTTCGGCCCGTGCTTCTGGAGGGCGTTGAGGGCCCGTTCGGCGTTGCGCAGGTTGCGCTCGAGGTTTTCCACCTCGGCGCCGTGCGCCTTCTGGAGGGCGTCGGTGGCCTCGAGGCTCGAATGGCTGAACCACTCCTCCTCCTTCTGCTTGCGCAGTTCCTCGAGGCGTTCCTCGAGCTCGTCGAGGTATTGTTCCTGGACGGTGTCCTCCTCGGAGAGCGTCTCGATGTCCGCCTCGATGTCCTTCCATGCCTGCGGCTCGTCGAGGGGGCCGGCATTCGGATCGGATTTCGCGGAGACGGGAAGAAAGACGCTGGCGGCCAGGAAGAGCGCCGCCGCGAGAACCGGGCTGAGGAGCCGCGGCCAGTGCCACCGCGTGCCGTCATCGATCCGCTCGGGCATCTCCGGCCAGGGGGTGACGCCGTGGCGGGCGGCCGTCAGGGAGTTGCGCAGCTTCATGGACGCCTCGATGCGGACCATGGCGTCATCCGGCGACTCGAAGTGCCGCCGCGCGACGAGCCAGGCAATGCCCAGCATGGAGAGGAGGAGCACCCCGCCGGTGATCACGGCTTCGGCGACCGGGAACTGCTCGAGTTCGCGCCGGGCGAGGAGGATGAGGCACGAGGCCACGAGGGCCGTGATGAGCAGGGGAACGCCGAGCTTCTCGAGCCACCAGGCGAGATTGACCTTCCCGGCGACCTTCCGGGCGCGTCCCTGCCACTTGGACTGATTCCCTTCGCCCTTGCTCATGGTTTCCGGCCATCCATAGCCCAGATCGGCCCGCGGCGCGAGGAATTATGGCGGCCGGGCCACCCCCGGCCCGCGGCCCCGGGGCACGCCCCCTTACTCGTTCTCCGGCCGGGGGGCGCGGGTGAGGAGGTTGTCGAGGGCCGCCGCGGGTGAGGTGCCATTGTAGAGGATGTCGTAGACCGCATCGATGAGCGGCGTGCGGACGCCGGCGCGCTTCGCCGCCTCGTAGATCGACTCGGTGTTCACCACGCCCTCCACGACCATCCCGTCGGCCCCGAGCTTTTCGCGCGGTTCCCCCTTGGCGAGGGCCAGGCCGGCCCGGAAGTTCCGGGAGTGGTGCGAGTAGCACGTCACGATGAGATCACCGACGCCCGACAGCCCGATGAAGGTCTCCTGCCGGCCGCCGAGGGCGCACCCGAGGCGCATCATCTCGGCGAGCCCGCGGGTCACGAGGGCCGCGGTGGCATTGTCGCCCAGCCCGAGTCCCGACGCCCCGCCGGACGCCAGGGCGAAGACGTTCTTGATGGCCCCGCCGATCTCCATGCCGGCGGTGTCATCGGTGGTGTAGGTGCGAAAATGCGGGCAGGTGCACAGGCGCTGCAGCGCCACCGCCACCGCTTCATCCGCGGATCCGATCACGGCGCAGGTGGCGAGGCCCCGCGAGACTTCCTCGGCGTGGTTCGGGCCGGAGAGGACCGCGATCGGGTTCCGGGGAAACTGCTCCGCGATGATCTGCGACATGCGCATGTCCGTGCCGCGCTCGATGCCCTTGGCGCACGAGACGAGCACCGCCGAGTCGGAAATGCCCGCCGCGGCGAGATCGGCGGCCACCTCGCGGGTGGCGGCACTGGGCACCACGAAGAGGATCAGCTCCGCGTCCGCGGCCGCCGCGGCGAGGTCGGAAGTGGCCCGCAGGGATTCGGGCAGCCGGGCGTCGGGGAGATAGCGCGTATTGGCATGGCGGGTGTTGATCTCCTCGTTGACCTCCTCGTGCCGGCCGAAGAGCGTGACCGAACGGCAGTTGGCGACGAGGAGGGAACCGAGGGCGGTGCCCCACGAGCCCGCCCCGAGGACGAGGACGCGCGGAGGGCCGGAGAGGGGGGCGGGATTCATGTCAGGTGGGGCGCTTTTTGCCGCGGAAAATGCGGTTCTCGCTGCCGCTCAGCAGGCGCTTGAGGTTGGAGCGGTGCTTCCAGACCGCCAGCGCCGCCGCGACGAGCGCGAAGACGAAGAGCGGCTTGTTCCAGGTGCCGTCCGCAAACTTGTCGTGCCTCCACGACCCGTACAGCGCCACGAGCGGAAGGGCAACCGCGGCGACGACACTTCCCACCGACACGTAGCGGGTGACGAGGGTCGTCACGATCCAGATGGCCACCAGGACGAGCACCCCCACGGGCATCAGGCCGATCAGGACCCCGGCGCTGGTGGCGATTCCCTTCCCACCCTTGAAACCCAGCCACGGGGAGAAGTTGTGCCCGAGGATGGCCGCCATGGCGGTGGCCACCGCCACGATCTGCGTCGTGAGGCGATGGTCCTCGGGAAGGGGCGGCGCGAGGTTCATCAGGGGGGCGATGGGGATCGCCACCGCGGCGTCGACCCGGACGAGGTTGATGGCCAGCAGCACGGGCACCAGGCCCTTGAGGGTGTCGAGGAGGAGGCAGGCGATGCCGGGACCCTTCCCGAGGGTCCGGAAGACGTTGGTGGCCCCGATGTTCCCCGAGCCGTGCTCCCTGATGTCGACGCCCCGGATCTTTCCGGCGAACAGGCCGAAAGGAATCGAGCCGACCAGGAAGGCGGCAAGTGGGAAAAGCCAATGCATTTGCGGAGAGGGCGAGGGTTCCGCATCGCGGAAATCGTCCTCGGTGGATCCCCGTCAGCGTTCAAATAGCACGGGCCAATATCCAGATAAATATCAGGTTCCGACCGCCAATTCCCATTCCCGGGCGGGGGATCACCGCCCCGGGCGGGTGCCCGCGGACGGGCTCGGGGGCATGGCCGGGACCCGGGGCCTGCGGACCGGAGCCGGCCTGGAAACGGGAGATTGCGGTTCGCGCGCGGGGGCGCGGACTACTCCTTCTTGGCCTTGTCGAGGATCTCGTTCCACTCCTTGATCTTGGCGGCCTGGGCCTTGAAGAGCGCGTCGGCGGAGTCGAGGATCTCGATCTGCTGGATCTTGTCGCCGGTGCCGTCACCCTTCCAGCCGGGTTGCTGGAGCTTGCCGACGATCTTGTTCACCACGTCCTGCCCCTTGGTGACCGTCCCGAAGACGGTGTGCTTGCCGTCGAGCCACGGCGTCGGGACGTGCGTGATGAAGAACTGGGATCCGTTGGTCCCGGGGCCGGCGTTCGCCATCGAGAACATGCCCGGCTTGTCGTGCTTGAGTTCCGCCACGATCTCGTCGCCGAACCGGTAGCCGGGGCCGCCGCGGCCGGTCTCGGTGGGGTCGCCGCCCTGCACCATGAAGTTCGGGATGACCCGGTGGAAGGCGATGCCGTCGTAGTAGCCCCGCTTCGCGAGATTCAGGAAGTTCGCCACCGTCATGGGCGCCTTGGATGCGTAGAGGGTCGCCTCGATCGTCCCCTTGTTGGTCACCATCTTGATCTTGATGTCCTGCACCCCGGAGGCGCTTTCCTTGGGGGCCTCCGCGGCGGGAGCCTCGCTGGCTTTTTCCGCGGCGAAGCTGCCGGCGATCATTCCTGCGAAGATGGCGGGATAGAGAATTGAGCGTTTCATGACGGGTTCGTCTAAACCCGGATCGGCCCCGTGGCAAGGAGAGAGGAGGGAATCGCCCAGGGGCGCCCCCGGCCAACCAGCGAGGAAAGCGCCGGGTCGTGCGCGCCATTCAGCATGGAGGACTCGCCGCCCGCCGGGGAACAGCGCCCCGAATCGGGGCGCGTCCCATGATTCCCGGCGAAATGCGAGGTGCTACGGGCTTTCGACGCGGTAGCTCCGGAAGGATTGCCCGACCATGGCCGGGTCCGAGAAGTTGAAGGTCGTCGAGGTTCCGGTGCCCGGCCCTGAATCGATCAGGTTCCCGGGAGCGCTGTAGAGGTCCGTCTGGTTGAGGTCGTTCGAGGCCCGGAGGCTGTAGGGCACGCCATCGACCGAGGTGAAGGTGACGGAACCGGTGCCCGCCACCGGGTCGAAGGAACTCGCCGTGATGACGATCTCCGCGTCGGGCACGACGACCGACCCGCTCGCGCAGACGTTGTCGACCCACATCCCGGCGATGCCGCCGAACTCGGAGCTGAAGACCATCTGGTTGACGCCTGCGGTCGTCGGGGCGCTGTTCTGGAAGAACGCGAGGCCGGGGCCGCTCGTGGCGAGCAGCGACCCGCCGGCATCGAGAATCTCCACCTCGTAGGTCGGCGAGGCCGTTCCCCACGCGGTTCCGGTGAAGCGCACCCGGAAGAGGTTCTTGGTGTCGCCCCCGTCCTCAAGGTCACCATCGCCATTGCCGTCAATCGAGGCGGGAACGGCCACCGTGATGATCGGCTCCCAGCTCGTGGCGGAGTTGAACGCCGAGAAGACGCCGCCCTCGTAGCGGATGTTGGCCTGTGACGCATCCTGGCCCCGGACGAAGAAATTGAAGTCCCGCCCGCCGGAGTCCTCGTAGGCGGCCACGAACTCCACCTCGAAGTCATTGGCGGGTGCGGCGAAGAGGGCCGCCACTTCCGTCCCCGGATCGAGGCGGACCGCGGTGCTCGTTCCGGCGATGAGCCCGGGCACGGCGAGCGCGGATGCGGGCGCCGTCCCCTCGGTCCACGCCGCGAAGGTGTCGGTGTTGAGGGTGGTGTCGAATCCGCCGACCTCGAAGTTCCAGTTGGGCAGGAGCTTCGCGAAGCTCGTGATGGCGCCCGTCAGGTTGTAGGTCCGCGACGGTTCGAACAACTCCGTGGAGGTCAGGGTCGCAGTGGTGATGGCCGCGAGTTCCGGGGCGATCGCCGCGGAGTCGAACTGCAGCACGAGGGCCTGCGTATCGAAGGGCGAC
>JABDMC010000090.1 GCA_013001695.1 Akkermansiaceae bacterium | reverse complement strand
CGCCACGAGGGGGCGAAGCTCGCGGGTGGCCCGCCCGTCGGCGCGCTTCCCCTGCTCGAGGATCGCCTTCCGGAAGGCCTTCTTCTGGAGGTCTTCGAAGACCTGCTCGATCTGGAAACCGGTCGTCTCCGGCTCGCGCTCCAGGATGGCGGCCTCGACTTCATCCCGCAGCGGACGGACCTTCTTGTCACGCTCCTGCTTGCTGGTCGCCTGGATGGCGTCGCCGATCCGGCTCCCGGCGATCTCCTCCGCGATCTGCTGGAGGGATTCGCTCGGGAGGTTCACTTCGTATTCGCGCTTCTCCTTGCCGCACTGCGCGACAAGTTCTTCCTGCGCGATCACGAGCTTCTGCACGGCTTCCTGCGCGAACCGCAGGGACTTCACGAAATCCGCCTCGGGAACCTCGTCGGCCGCACCCTCGATCATGATGGCGTCGTTCCTGTTGCCGACGTAGACGAGGTCGAGGTCGCTCTCCTCGCGCTGCTCGAAGGTCGGGTTGATGACAAACTCGCCATCGACCCGGCCGACGCGCACCGCCCCGATGGGGCCGGCGAAGGGGATGTCGGAGATGCACAGCGCCGCCGAGGCGCCGTTCATGGCGAGGATATCCGCGTCGTTCTCGCCGTCCGCGGCCAGCATCAGCGCCGCAATCTGGGTATCGTACAGATAGCCTTTCGGGAACAGGGGCCGCAGGGGGCGGTCCGTCATGCGGCAGGTCAGGATCTCCTTCTCGGTCGGCCGGCCCTCCCGCTTGAAGTACCCGCCCGGGAACACCCCGGCCGCGGCGGCCTTCTCCTTGTATTCGACCGACATGGGGAACCACGTCTGGCCTTCGCGCACCTTGCGTTGGGAAACGGCGGTCACCAAAAGGACCGTGTCTCCAGCTCGGACGGTGACGGCCCCGTCCGCAAGCCTTGCCATCTTGCCGGTTTCAATGGTGATGGGATTCGAGCCAACTTGGCCCGTAACTGTGTGTGTACTCATTTCTTCTTGTGTTTACGTTCGTCGGGAGCGCCCCTCCCCGTGGAGGCGCGATCCGGGTCTTTGAAGCCGGCCGTCCGAAAAAAAGTGAGAGACGAACGTGAGGGACGAGCCGGCGATGTGGGTCGGAGAGTGGAGACCAGGGGCTGACGGCCCCTGAAATGAACGGCGGCGGTGCAACGACCGCCGCCGGAAAGGTGCTATCGGCGAAGACCGAGGCCCTGGATGACCTTCTGGTATCGCTCTTCGGAATCCTTCTTCAGGAAGTCGAGGAGCTTCCGCCGTTGCGAGACCAGCTTCAGCAGGCCGCGCCGGGACGAGAAGTCCTTCTTGTGAGTCGCGAGGTGATCCGTGAGGTGCTTGATGCGCTGCGTCAACAGCGCCACCTGGTAGTCCGCACTCCCCGTGTCTTTCTCGTGGAGTTGGAAGTTCTTCGGTTCGATCGTAGATTCGCTCATTGCTTGCGCACGCTTCAGGCGAGTGAAATTACCGGCCTGCCCTTTCTGCGGGGAGGCGACACAAAAGCAGAAAACCCCGCGATTGCAACCCTTATCTGGGCAATCGCGGGGCGAAATCGGCTGGAAACGAGCCTAGCGGCGGCGGCGGACGAGCAGGCCCGCGACCCCCACGAGGGCCAGCAGGGCGGAACCGGGCTCGGGGACCAGGAGGCTCACGCCGGTGAAGGTCACCGTGGAAGGCCCACCGGTCGGCGACGGGGCATAGAGGAAAAGGAAGGTCCCATCGGGCGTCCCCGGGGGGACACCAGCACCATCAGGGACACCGCCACTCACACCTCCGATGGTCGCGGTGTAGGACCCCGCACCGGCAACTGCCAGATCGAAGAAACCCGGACCCTCCGGCGGGTCGAGACCCAAGTCGGGGCTGGAAAGCGACAGGGCGAGAGGCGCAGGCAGGATCGACGGGACCGTGAAACTGAGGCCCAGCACGGGGCGGGTCGAGCCGGTGTCGTTATAGATCTTGATATCGAACGGAATCGACGCCCCCACGACGAGGTCGGGCAGCGCAATCACGGAAAATTTGTCCCCCGGATCGAGGACGATCTCCAGTCCAGTGGGGGCCGGAACAACCGTGGCAGCGCGAACCGCAGGGGTCCCGGCCAAGCTCAATGCCATTCCGGTCACGAGCGCAAGGGGAAGGGTGCGAGTATTCATCCCCGCAAGTTTCACCCGCCGTTGTTCACAACGGCAAGCTGAATTGGAAAAAACCATTCCGGCGATTCATCGGTGCAAACCCTCACCTATACAGGCCCACCTATCTCACAAGGAAAGAGCGATAGTCAGACCTCCCCGATAATTAATCTCCTGAAATTGATGCCAACATGTTCTCGACACAAATCCGGCCCGCCCGCTAGCCTCGCAGAGCTATATAAGGGGCCAGCGAACGGCGTTTGCCGACCCAACAGAAAGGCAGCATCACAATGACCACACAACGCTTGAAACAACAATGCACCCTGACCGGCTTCGCGGCAGGCCTGCTCCTCGCCGGGGCGGTCCTCTCGACGACCGGAACCGCGTCCGCGCAAGGACTCTCCCCGGCCCGCGCGGACGTCGATGACGACGGCTTCGTCGGCATCTCTGACATCACCGTCGTCTTCTCAAAATTCGGCCTCCGGAATGGAGACACCGGCTTCCTCGAAGGCCTCGATCTCACCGGGGACGGCGTCATCAACTACGACGACATCGGGGCCCTCTTCCCCTTCTACTACCAGTCGGGCCTCCCGACCGATCCCACCACCGTCTCGGGTGTCGTCTACGACGGCGCGGGCCGGGCCCTGGCGAATGTCACGGTCTCCATCGGCCCGGGCAACAACTGCGTCGGAACGACCAACTCTCAAGGGGCCTACTCGATCACGATCCCCCCCGAGATGACCGGGGCCACCGAGATCAACTTTGACGGATCCACCGCCACCGACCCGACTCCGGGCGTCCTGAGCGGGCAGTTCCCCACCATCCCCCACAAGCCCCTCTTCATCAACGGAGGCATCCCGAACACCTTCCGCGCCATGTCGCTGCCCGAGCGGGACCTCACCGGCTCGGTGGCCCTCGATCCCGGCAATTCCACCGACAACGGCGACGGCACCTTCACCACCACGGCGCCCGTCACCTACCGGAACCCCGGTGCGGCCGGGGCCGAGATGCAGGTCCCCACCGGGGCCACGGTGCAATTCCCTCCGGGCGAACAGCCGCGTTTTTCCGTGATGAACGTCGATCCGGCCTTCTCCCCGGCCCCGCTGCCGGCGGGCGCGGGCAGCACCAGCGTCTTCGTCAGCTTCCAACCGGGCGGCACCCAGATCCTCCCGGCTCCCGGCGAAACCCTCGTGGTCTGCTTCGATAATGTGGACGATATGACCAATATCTACACCGGGGGGGTCCTCGACGAGAACCATCCCGATCAACCGAAACTCTACGGCGTGGAAGGCGGCGTCTTCGAAGTGGTCGCCACGGTGCTTGTCACCGATGAATCCGGCCTCGTCCCGAGCGCCGAGGGCATCCCCGGCCCGAAACTCCGCGCCGAGATCGACCTCGCCGACGGATTCGGCTTCGCCTGGTACCCCATCATCCAGACCCCCGCGTGTGATCCCACCACGGTCGTGGGCGTGGTGAAGGACTTCTCCACGAACCCCGCCGGCGATCCGGTGGCGGGCGCCACGGTGAGCATTCCCGGTTACCCGACGGTGCAGTCGAACGCGCAGGGCGCCTTCACGATCCCGAACGTCAA
>JABDMC010000067.1 GCA_013001695.1 Akkermansiaceae bacterium | reverse complement strand
GCTTCCCGGACTCGTCCGCGGCGGCCAGCATGTCGAGGGCTTCGGCGCCGCCCGCGGCGGACTGCGGGGCCATTTCCCAGCTGCGCGCCATTTCGTCGAGGAACTTCCGGTTGGTGGCGTTGTCATCGACGACCAGAACCGGCAATTCGCTGAGCGTCTCCGGGGCGCTGCGGAATTGGCTGTGCTCCGTGGATCCGACCCCGAGGAGCACCGTGAAGTGGAAGGTGCTGCCCGTGCCGGGTTCGCTTTCGACCCAGAGGCGCCCCTGCATCAGTTCCACCAGCTTGCGGGAAATCGTCAGGCCGAGACCGGTGCCGCCGTGGATGCGGGTGGTCGAACCTTCCGCCTGGGTGAACGATTCGAAGATGTCCTGTCGTTTTTCCGGGCTGATCCCGATGCCGGTGTCCGTCACGAGGAAGTGGAGCGAAACATCGTCGCGAGTCCGGGTCTCGATGCGGATATCGACGACCACCTCCCCTTTTTGGGTGAACTTGAGGGCGTTGCCGACGAGGTTGACGAGGACCTGGCGCAGCCGCCCGAGGTCCCCGATGAGGCAGTCCGGCACGTCGGCCTGCACGTGGTAGGCGAGTTCCAGGCCCTTCTCGGCGGCCCGGACCCCGAGGGTCTGCAGGGTGTCTCCGACGGAGTCGCGCAGGTCGAACTCGTGGCGATCGAGCTGCAGCTTGCCGGCCTCGATCTTCGAGAAATCCAGGATGTCATTGATGACGGTGAGCAGGGATTCGGCCGAATTGCTGATGAGGCCGAGGTATTCCCGCTGTTCCCTCTCGAGCTCGGTGCCGAGGAGGAGTTCGGTCATGCCCATGATGCCGTTCATGGGGGTGCGGATTTCGTGGCTCATATTGGCGAGGAATTCGCTCTTCGCCTCCGCGGCCGCCTCCGCCGCCCGCTTGGCCTCGCGGAGTTCGTCCTCCTTGCGCCTCCGCTCCGTGTTGTCCCAGTTGACCCCGATCATGCGAAGCGCGTCGCCCGATTCGTCCCGGAGCACGGTGGCATTGGCCTTGATGAAGTGGACCGACCCGTCGTCGGGCCAGACCACCCGGAACTCGGTGTCGAACTCCTCTTCGCCGCGGATCGCCCTCTGCAGCTTTTCGCGTTCGCCCTCGAGGTCATCGGGGTGGAGGCCTTCCTCCCAGGCCTCGTAGGCGCCCGAAAAGCGTTGCGGGGTGATCCCATAGAGCCGGTACATGTCATCATCCCATACGAGGATATTATTGAGGATGTCGTAGTCCCAGACGCCGATCCCGCCCGCCTTCGCCGCAAGCATCAGGCGGTTCGCGCTCAATTTCAGTTCTTCTTCGGCGCGCTTTCGTTCCGTGAGGTCGATGATGCTGGCGAGGACGTGCTGCCCTTCGGCGGTTTCGACCGGGTTCAGGCCGATCTCGAGGGGGATCTTGGTCCCATCCTTGCGCCGGCCGCTCAGGTCGCGTCCGGCCCCCATCGGCCGGACGGTGGGCGTCTTGGCGTAATCCTCGCGCAAGTCCTCGTGCCGCCCGCGGACGGCATCGGGCACCAGGATCTCGACCGGTTCCCCGATGAGTTCGTCACGATCGTAGCCGAAGAGCGTGGCCGCGGCCTTGTTGAGCCGCGCGATGCGGCCATTCCGGTCGACCATGATCATGCCGTTGGGCGAGGAATCGATGACGGCCCGCGATTCCTGTTCCCGCCCCTTCAACTTTTTCCCGGCCTCCGACAGGGAGGTGCGCATCCGGTTGAACGATTCGGTCAGGTCGGCCAGTTCGTCCTGGCCGACGACGGGAAGGTCTTCGGTCAATTCGCCGGCCGCCATCCGGCGCGTGGCGCGGGACAGGCGCTCGACGGGTTCCGTGAGGTGGCGGGCGCCGCGGGTGGAGAGGATCCAGGCGGCGGCCGCCATGCCGAGCAGGAGCAGGCCGGACAGGACGATGGCGGTGTTGCCCAGCCGCTCGAGGCGGACCGCTTCCTCCGTCATGAGGCGGCTGCGGTATTCGGCGAGGGCGGTCAGCAGGTCTCTTGCTTCCCGGGATTTGGGGACCGCTTCTTCGCTCAGCAGGGAGCGGGCGACGTTCCAGTCGGGCACCTGCCGCCGGGAGATGACCTCGTCCGCCACAGCGACATACCGGGGGAATTGGGCCACGATAAAATTCAGGAGCGCCCGCTGCTCGGGACCCAGGCTGGCGGCGTCGGCGGCGAGATCCTCCAGCCGTCGCTGCGCGACTCCCAGTTGGGAACGGAAGGCCTGCTCGTCGGACTCCGCGCCCGATTCGACGAGGTTTCCCATCGTGGCCCAACTGCGGGTGAAAAATCCCCGAAAATCCGCCATGGCCGCCAGGATGCGGTTGGACCGGCCATTCTGGTCGGCCGCTTTCTCCAGGTTGATCAGGGCGGTGATGGCCTCGTATATTTTGGTCATCGTCGGCTGCAACCCGTTCATCAAGAGGTCCCGGGCCGGCTCGTTGCCCGGCGTCTGGGCGACGTCCTCGATCCACCACTGAATTTCCTTCAGTTCGCTGAGGAGGCGTTCGATGTCGGCGATCGATTGGCGCTCGTCCGGACCGAGCGGGCGGTGCAACAATTTGAGTTGTTCCATGGCCGGCTCAATCTGCTCCGCCCAGGCGTGGCGGCGGTCGTGGACGAAGCGTTCGTCCTTGATCACCACCCAGCCGCGGAGGTCAGCGAGGGAACGCTCCATCCCCTCAAGCGCCTTCCGGGAGGCCTGGGCCATGGGGGCATCGACGTGGGCCAATTCGGCGGTCCGGTCGCGGATGTAAAACGTGAACAGCAGGATCAACCCCAGCATGGCGAGGCCGATCGCCGCGACCGCCATGTGCGAACGAAGCAACCGCCCCCGCAGGCTGCGTGATCGGGATGGGCCAGGGCCCGGCTGCGGGGAATCGGACAATGTGGGCGGCGGTGCCATGTCAATCCTTCAACCAGCCGGGATTGCCTTCGGCCTTCTGTTTCAGGGCTTCGAGCTGACCGCGGAGGACTCCGAGGCGCTGGTAGACGTCGGTGGGGACTTTCCGGCCCGGGTTGTGTGCTCTGCGCGGCGGGGCGGCATTCGGCCGCAGCCCGTGCAGGTGGGCCAGCTCGGAGACCACCAGCGAGGCGACATCGTAAACATCACTCGGTTCCACCCGGTCGATCCGCAGGTCGTCCACCTCGAGAACGAGCATTGGGATGCCGGAGTGTTCCCCGATCTGGCGGATGTCGTTGAAGCACGCGACCAGCGAGCGAAAAACGTCCGGGGGGCGCTTGTGCCGCTCGAGAGGCGGGGGGGCAGGCGGCGTGCTCAGCTTGCCGGGCGAATCGAGGAGGCGCGCCGCGCAAGCGATTGCCACGCTGACCTGCTGGTAGACATCAGCCGGCGCGAATTGCAGGTCGAGGAGATGGTTGACCTCCCGGTTGGCGGCCACGATTCCATTGAGGACCTGCGTCGGTTCGATGCCCGGTTCGATCGGGGACGCGTCCGGCTGCTCGGCAACATTGAGAGACTTTTTCGCGGACCCGAGGCGCTGCAGGGCGGCCTCGACGACGGCGAGCACCTGGGCCGGCTCGATGGGCCCGGCGGGGATCGCCGGTTCCGTGACGCGGTCCCCGGCGTTTTCGAAGGCAAGCCGATCCGCTTTCCGGAAGAGGGTGAGGGCTTGAAAGTAGACTTCCCGCGGAGCGGCCCCCACCACCCGGACGAGGGGCGGTTCCACTTTCGGCTTCCCCATCTCCAATCGGATCAGTTCGACCTCGGCTCGCACCATGGCGACCTGCTGGTAAACATGGGAGGGCGTGATGGTCTCGCTCCCGGCGGCGGTCGCGACTTCCGCCGGGGCCGCCGCTTCGCCGGGCGTTCCCTGGGCCACGGCTGGCGAAACCAGGGCGAAGACGATCACGAGGGGGCAATTTCGCACGTCCGTCACCTGAGTATTGTGGAGCGGGCCGTTGCAGGCCGCAACCATGCACTGCGGCAAATCGGACCGCCGGGCTTGGGATCGATTGCGGGGGAGCGGGATGCACCCTCACCATCCGCCTCAGGCGGACCGGCTTGCAGGGCCTCGAAACACAGGGCTGTCTTCGACCCTGCCCGCCGTGAGCTCGCGTGTCCTGAGCCTGTCGAAGGGGGCCGAACGGAGGGACCTGCCATCGCTCTCGCCTCTTCGCCGTGCCGGCTTCGAAGGACAAGCCGAGCTTCGGCATGGCAGGCGAGCCCTCAGGCTCAGACTCGAGGATGCCTGCCCTGAGCGGCGTCGAAGGGAAAAAGGAAACTCCGAGCAGTAAAAAGCAATCTCTTAGCAGTTCAGTGAGGAGTGACTACTTTCGGTGAAACGGCTCACTCTGAACAAGGGTCTGGATGAATGCGCTGACGGAATAGTTCTCGGCCTTCGCGACCTTCACGATCTCGTCTGCCAGGTCTTCATCGGTGAACCCGAAGGGGCGGCCGAGGCCGTAGCTGATGAGGTGTTCGGTGAGGCCGCGGGCGAAATCCTCCTCCCGGTCGGCGATGAGGTCGCGCATCTCGAAGTAGTCGGCGAACTCGGGGCCGTTGTGGAAGGCGCCGGAGGGATCGATCTTCCACTTGATCCTCTTGTTGTGGTGTTCTTCGATGCGCCATTTCCCGGCGGCGTCGAAGTTCTCCAGGCCGAAGCCGATGGGATCGATCTTGCGGTGGCAGCTGGCGCACTGGGCCTCTTCCATGTGCGCGGCCAGTTTCTGGCGGGTGGTGAGCGGCTTGTCCGCCAGGCGGGACAGTTGCGGAACGTTTGGCGGTGCCGGCGGCGGCGGATCGTTGAGGAGGTGACGCAGGACCCAGGCGCCGCGTTCGACGGGGCTGCTCTCGATGCCGTCGCTGCCCATGGCGTGGATGGCGGCCATGCCGAGGAGGCCGCCGCGGGGAGAGTCGGCCGGCAATGCGACCTGCTGGAACTCGTCCCCGGTGACGCCGTCGATGCCATAGTAGGTGGCAAGCAGGCCGTTGATGAAGACGGTGTCGCTTTTGAGCAGTTGGCCGAGGCGGCCGCCTTCGGGATTGCGAAGGAGGTGGGCGAAGGAATGGTAGACTTCCTGGCGGGCGGCGGAGCGGGTGCTCTCGTCGAAGTCGCGGTAGAGGTTCGTATCGAACTGGAAGAAGTCGAGCCGCTCCATGTCGAGCCACTGGTGAAGGAAGCCGGAGACAAATTCATCGGAGCGGGAGTCGGCGATCAGGCGATCGACCTGGCTCCGGAGAATGTCCGGGTTGGAGAGTTCCCCGCGGCTGGCGAGCTCGAGCAGTTCCTGGTCCGGGGGCGAACTCCAGAGGAAGTAGGCGAGGCGCACGGCCAGCTCGCGGCCGGTGAGTTCGCGACGATCGTCCGCGTCGTTGGGTTCGTTGAGATAGAGGAAACCGGGCGAGGCGAGGATGATGCCGAGCGGCAGTTCGATGGCGCCCTCGAAGGAATCACCGGCGTCGCGGCGGGATTCGTAGATGCTGACGAGGCGATCGAGGAAGTCATCCTCGGCTTCCACGCCCCGGAAGGCTTTGAAAGCGAACTGCTGGAGGATGGTTCGGGCTCTGGTGAAATCGTCAGGACCGGTCGCATCGGTGAGCCACGAGTCGTCTCGATCGGACCCGGAGGGCGACGCCCCATGCGGGCCTTCCAGTTCGACCCAGTCGATCCAGATGGCGGGCGGGATACCGTAGCCGTTCTTTTTCTTTGCGGCATTGAAGGTTCCAAAGAGCGCTTTCATCTTGCCGTTGTTGGGTTGTTTTTCCTGCACGGCAAACTCGCGGAGCGTATCCGGACGCACCTCCAGGGGAATCTCAAGGATCTGGGGCTCTGCAATGGTTCCGGTAACCTGATTGGTGCTGATCGGTCTCCCTTCCAATCCCCAGTCCCAGTCGATACCGGTGTACATTCGCTGAGGGTGGCCGACCTGGATGAAGTGGCGCCCGGGATCGGAACCCTCCACGGCACCGACCCGCACCCGAAGGGTGTAGTTCCCGATGGGCAGTTTTTCCGGGGAAACGATGACGCGCCCGGTTCCCTTGGTGGGTTTCAGGTAACTCCCCGTGTCCCGATGCGGCAGGCCGGCGTAGTGCTTGAGATAGGCGTAAAGGCTCGGCCAATCGGGGTTGGCGCTATTCGGAGCCCGGGCGTCCTCAAAACCGAAATCCCTGGCATCGGGTGTGCCCTTGAGGCGATCGGCATAGCGGTAGAAACGAAGGGGGTCCAGAATGTGAGGTTCTTTCTTCGCGATCTCCGCGACGATGGCCTGGTTCTCCGGAGTGTTGGCAACTTGATCGACGCCTTTCTTCCATTGGGTGAAACGCTCAAAGGCATCTTCCATCTCTTTGATGGCCCGTTCGTTTGTCGGGTTGATCGTTTTCTCGGGCTCGACGCGAAGGATTTTGGATCCGGTGAGATTCACCCTGGGAAGCGGCCCTTCCAGTTCGACCCAATCGATCCAGATCGCGGGCGGATGGCCGTAGCCATTTTCCTTTTTGAAGGCGTTGTGGGCGTTCCAGAGTGCTTTCAGGTTGCCGGTGTTGGGTTGCTTTTCCTGGATGGCGAACTCCTTGATCGTATCGGTTCCCACTTCGAGCGGGATTTCGATCACCTCCGGGTTCTCAATGGTCCCGGTGACCTGGTGGCTGCTGAGGGGCCGGCCCTCCAGTCCCCAGTTTCTGCTCTCGATCCGGCGCTGGGGGTGTCCCACTTCGATGAAGTGGCGCTCGGCAGGCGAACCCTCGACGGCAGCCGCGGCAACGCGAAGGATGTAGCTGCCGGGCGGCAGTTGATTTTTCTTATGGGAAATAATAACGCGACCGGTGCCGTGCGCGAGTTTCAGGTAGGTGCCGCGGTCACGATGGGGCAGGCTGGTGTAGTGCTTGTGATAGGCGAGGTTTTTTCCGTCTCCCACCGGACTCCAGCTGGCTGCCTTTTTCTCGTCGCCGGCGATCCCGAACTCGCTCGGGTGGGGGGCGCCTTTGAAGCGGTCGGCAAAGGTGTAGAAGCGGTTGGGGTGATCGATAAAGCGATTCGTTTTGCGAATTTCTGTGATGATCGCCTGGTTCTCCGGTGTGGCCGCGGCCTTGTCGACGGCCTTCTTCCATTCAGCAAAACGCGCGTAGCCTGCCTCGATGTTGGCGACTTCTTTCTCGTTGTTCGGATTGATGGTTTTTTCGGGCTCGACGCGGGTGATCTTGGATTCGACCGCTGCGTTGTCCTGGATCGGTCCTACGAGCTCCATCCAGTCCACCCAGATGGCGGGCGGGGTGCCGTAGCCGTTCATCTGCTTGTGGCGGTCGAACTCCTTTCTGAGGAGTTTCCCCGATTTGGGCTGGCGTTCCTGGATGCCGACCTCGCGAGGCGTGTTGGCGCCGATTTCGATGTTGACCTCAATGATCTGCGGATTCTGGATGGTGCCGGAAATTTGTCGTGTGCTGAGCAGTTTGGAGAAGCCGAGTGAGGTTGCGTTGCGCCGTTGGGGATGACCGATCTCGATGAAGTGACGGGAGGGGTCGGAGCCCTCCACCGCGCCGGCTCGGATCCGAAGCTTGTAGCTGCCCGGAGGCATGTCCTTCGGATCGGGGCTCACGTCGAAGCGTTGGATCCCCGAGGAAAGTTTCAGGTAGGCTCCCTGGTCGTTGTGGGGAAGCCCAGCGTAATGCTTCATGTAGTCCAGGTGTCGCCAAATCGATCTGTAGTGTGCAATGGCGTTGATAGGATCCCCGAATCCAAACTCGGTTGGATCGGGCGCTCCCTTCAAGCGTTCGGCGTTCCGATAGAGCTGGAACGGATCGGCATCGAGGGCGGGATGGTTCTTGCGAAGTTCCGCCATCACCTCCTGGTTCGCCGGGTCCACGGCGGCCTTGTCGACCCCTTCTTTCCAGGGAAGCCATTTCTCTTTGTATTTCTTTTCCTGGCTTTTGATGATCTCCAGGTTCTTGACGTTGACCGTTTTCTCCAGCTCGACGCGAAAAGTCTTCACGGCATTCTCCCTGATCGGGCCGACGAGTTCGATCCAGTCCACCCAGATGGCGGGCGGAGTGCCGTAGCCGTTCTCCCGCTTGTAGGCGTAGAATTCTCTGGTGAGAGTTTTTTTGTTGCCCTCGGGTTGGCGTTCCTGGATGGCAAATTCGCGTGGCGTGTCCGAGCCGACCGTGATGGTGGTCTCGATGATCTCCGGGCTCTCTTCGGTGCCGGTGACCTGGACGCTGGCAAGTGGCTTGCTGGAAAAACCGGCCGGGACCTGGTTCACCCGCTGGGGATGGCCAATCTCGATGAAGTGACGGGAGGATGGGGAATCCTCCACGGTTCCGGCCCGAATTCTCAACTTGTAGGTCCCGGGAGGAACGTCTTTCGGCTTCGGCAGGACGTCGATGCGCTGGATTCCCCAGGCGAGTTTCAGGTAGGTGCCGCGGTCACTGTGGGGAAGCTGGAGGTAGTGCTTCATGTAGGCGTGGGTGCGACCGTAACCCCCCTGGTAGGAAAAGGAGGCGGCATTGCCGTCCCTGAACCCGAACTTCTTCGGATCGGGAGCGCCCTTGAGGAGACCAGTGTTTTGATAGAGACGGAGGTTGTCCTTCAGGTCGTCGAGTTTGTATTTCTCGCGAAGCTGCTTGATGACTGCCTGGTTCTCGGGAGCGAGCGCGGCTTTGTCCACTTCGGCTTTCCATTTGAGGTAGCGCTCGTATTCCTCCTCGAGTCTCTCCATTCTTCCGCGGCTCTGGACGTTGACGGTGTTCTCCGGTTCGACGCGGAAGACTTTCGATTCCTGTCCCGCCGCGGCCTGACGTTCGAAGAGTTCGCCGATCGCAGAGCGGCCGAGTTTCAGGTACTGCTCGATCTGGTCGCTGGAGATGAACTGCGAGGCACCATCGGTGTCGAAGGTGCCGGAACCTTCATCGCTGGGCAGGGTGCTGACATCCACCCGGACGCCGGTGAGGTGCTCGATGGTGTTCCGGTATTCGCGCCGGTTGAGGCGGCGCATCGTGATCGTGCCGCCGGTGTCGGAGAGGGAGCGCCGCGCCGCGACCATGGTCCGGGCGAGGGCGTCGAGGAAGTCGGCTTTCTCCTGGTTCTCCGGCTGCGGCTCGTCCTCCGGCGGCATTTCGCCGGCGTTCAACGAGTCGAGCACCTTCTGCCAGAGCTCGGCTTGCTCGATGGTGGTGATTTGGAAGGAGATCTCCTCGAGGTTCACCTTGCCCTTCTCGGTCCAGGAGTCGTGGCATTCGAAGCAGTATTTTTCGAGGAAGGGAGCGTGCTTCTCGGGCAGGGCGGGGGTGGTTTCGGCGGCTGCCGTTGTGGCGGGCAGCAGCCCGAGGAACCCGGCGACCCAACAGAGCAGGGTGAAGAACTGGTGGTGAAACAGACGCATGGCGAAGTGGGGGTGTGTATATTCAACGCTCAAGCCCAACGGGCTAGCATGAGATGAGCCCTTTGGTCTCGTAGGAAATGTTCCATCATTCCTCTGCCTCCATTCCTTTGCCAAATCCCCTCTTCCCAATCCGGCTCACGCCTGGAGTTGCTTCACGATTCCGGAGCTGTCTCCGTGGCGTTCGGTCTCGATCCCCATTCCCTTGAGCATGGTGAGCCACACGTTGCAGAGGGGGGTGTCCTCCGGCAGGACGAGGTGCTGTCCCAGCTTCAGGTTGGCGCCACCGCCGGTGAGGACGGTGGGACAATTGGTGAGGTAGTGGATGGAGCTGATGTTCGAGCCAAAGGCCAGGGCGGTATGATCGAAGAGGCTCGATCCATCAGCCTCCTTGGTTTCCTTGAGCTTGTCGATGAGGCCGGCCAGGAGTTCGCTGTGGGCCTTGTCGCGCATCTTGGAGGCCTCCATGCGTTCGCCGGGTGAGTAATGGCTCACGTTGTGGGCGCTGTGTTTGAGTTCGAGACTCTGCAGGAGCGTGTTGCCGGGCAGGCGGTAGGTCAGGGCACGGGTGCTGTCGGTCCGCAGGGCGGCAACGATGAGATCATACATGATTGCGATCTCATCCCTCCCCTTCAGGCCGGGTTCGGGTTCTTCGATGGGCGGCTTGGCCTTGGGGACGTCGAGCCAGTCTTCGTCCTTGTTGAGGCGCGTCTCGATGTCGCGGATGCCCTGGAAGTACTCGTCGAGCTTGTCGGTGTCGGTCTTGGATAGGCCGCGCTGCACGCGCTTGGCTTCGCTGAGGACGGCGTCGAGGACGCTGCGGTTCTCCGCAATCGCCGCCTGGCGCTCTTCCAGGGGAAGGTCGTCGGCCGAGAAGAGCTTGTGGAAGACCTGGACCGGATCGTTGAAGCCCGCGACCGGTTTGCCGCGTTGATCCCAGCCCAGGGAAAGGCCGGGGCCGTGACCCTGAAGTTCGGAGGCGTTGAGCTGGATCGAGGAGAAGCGAGTGTCCTGTCCGAGGTGCTGCGCGATGACCTGGTCGACGGAGATGCTGTTGGCCATGTTTTGGCCGGGCACGGAATAGCGATTGGCTCCGGTGAGCCAGAAGGTGCTGCCCCAGTGGGCTTCGTTGGTGTACTGGTTGGCGCAGCCCTGCACGACGGTGAGGTCGGACTGGTGGCGCGCCAGCGGGGAGAGGCCCTCGGAGAGTTCATAGTCCGCGCCGGTCTGTTCCCGATCCGGGAACCAGGTTTCCTTGGTGACCCCGAAGCCGATGCCGAGGAACACGGCGCGTTTCGAAGGGGCGGCAGCAGAGGTTGCTGCGGCCGAGGCGAATTGGCGGAAGCCGATGGATTCCAACGCGGGCAGGGCAATGAGCGCTCCGGTTCCGCGAAGGAAATGGCGGCGATTGAACTGGGTGTTCATGGCATGAAATAAGTGGAGATTAGTGAAAGGCGAATCTCAGTCCTGGTCCTGGTTTTCCACCAACACATCCAGCTCCCCAATCGAAGCGAGCAGCTTGCCGCTGCGGGAAACCGCGTCGGCGACTTTGATCTTGATGAACTTCTTCTTCATCGGGGCGGGAAAGAGAATCTCTTGATCGGTTTTCATCCCGGGCTTGAGGGTGGCGTATTCTACGAGCGGATTGCCCCAATACTTTCCGCCTTCGGAGACGCAGATGGAGCAGGACGTCCGGTGGCCGTTCCCCGGACCATGCCAGGCGTGGTAGCGAAGCCCTCGAATGACCTGTTTTCCGGCATCTGCAGCACCACGTCGTGGGGCCGCTTGGCGAACGGTTCGAACCCCGCGGCCCTATTCTCGGACCATCACATAGAAGAACGATGAACCGGCGGGGGGATTGTCGGTGTATTGCTTGACGGAGCCGTCGCCCGGACCAGTGGGAGTGAGGACCGTCCACGTCGTGACCGGATCCCCGGCCAGGTCGGGGGAACGGAGCACCCCGAAGGCAACCCCGTCCACCGACTGGTAATCGATGGTCACGGTGTTCGTGTCCTCCGCATGGTCGATGGCGAGCACCACCGGCGCCTCCACGAATTCGCTGGCGCCGATATCCAACGCCGGACCTTGGGGCAGTGACGCCCCGTAGAAGTCCCGCGAGCCGGGATCGATACCGAACTCGGCCTGCAGGTCGAGCCCGGCGTCCACCATCGGGGAGCCGGACTGCAGCTTGTAGGCCGAGAGGGTGCCGAGCAGGCCGGAGTTGCCCACCGTCCCTCCGTTGCCGGGGTCGGTGAGGAGCGGGTCGAGCGCCGACCCCGTCGGGCTGCCGTTCAGCATTTCCTGCCCGGTGCCGGTCCGCCAGGCCGCGAGGGTGTTGTAAGTCGTGTCTTGAGTCGTGTCTTTGTAGTCGATGACCAGGGGGCCGCCGCCCGGCCAGTAGTTGTTGCCCGCAAAGGTCACGATCCCGGCGAAGAAGATCTGGAACCGGATGATCCTCGACCCATTCGCGGTGACGAGGAGGTTGTTGGCGAGGCTTACCCGGGTGGGGTCGAGGACGCCGCCGTAAATGTAGACGGCTGGGGTGCTCGTGCTACCCCCGGAACCGTCCCTGAAAACGGTGTTTCCGTAGACATCGAGGTCGCTCACCACGCTGCCGATCTCGATCCCGCCTGCCCCGACGGTGAGCGGGTTCCGTCCGTCGTTTTCGGAGATGTTGTATCGGAGCGTGTTGTTGGAGTTCGCCTTGGTGCCGAAGCCTCCGATCTGGAGGTAGCCGGCACCGGCATTGTCGTGGCTGTAGTTGTACTGCATCACGGAGTTCGTGACCCCCTCGTCGAGCGCATAGCCTTCCCCGCCGCCGTTTCCGACGGTGTTGTTGGAATAGGACTCGTTGAACTGGATGGTGATGTTGTTGGAGTCGTATGCCCAGATGCCGACGGACCCGTTGTTCCGCCCGTTTTCGGAGGCGAGGCAGTATTCGATCACTCCGCCGTCCACGCCGCCGAGGACGATTCCATGAGCCCTGTCCTCGCCGCTTCCCACGTTGTTGAATGCCGAGCAGCTGCCAACGTAAACGTTGGTCAGGGCGTCCTTGATGCCACCGCTTGCGTCGCTGAATCCGAAGGTCTCGATGCCGCTGCGGAGGTTGCCGTGCGAGACGACATGGGTGATGCGAACGTCGTTGTATCCGGCGCTTCCGTTGAACCCCCCGATGAGGACGCCGCGGTTTCCGAAGCCCGTGACGGTCAGTTGGTCGAGGTGAACCCGGGGATACTTGAAGTCGAACGGTCCGCCGGCGAAGAAGTTGATTCCCGGCTTGGTGCTGGTGGTGGTCCCGTTTTCCGCCACCCCGGATCCAACGAGGTTGAGATTGGAGATCTCGAAGCCCCCCGTGTCGACCCCGTTGATCCCGACCGCGTCGCCGGCATTGATGGTGGCGCGCCCGGTTCCGGTGCTCGTCACCACGATCGGGTCGGCGTCGGTGCCGAGGTCCTCGGAAGTGAACAGGAGGCTGCCCGCGAAGGTCATGCCGCCCTCGAGGAGAATCCGGTCGCCCGGATTGAATTTGGTTGCGTTCAGGGCGTCGAACCCGGCCTGGTTGGTGACCATGAAGTCGGCCGCCCCGAGAGGGGGGGCGGGCAGCAAAAGGGGACTCGCGATGAGGGCAAGGGTGAAGGCCTTCACGATGGCGAGCTAAGCGGCTTGCTGCCCCGCGGGCAACCACAAAGGCCGGGCGTCATGACGTCTCACTGCTACCGGGCGGGATGTAGCCCCACCATCCGCCTCAGGCGGACCGGCTTGCCCTTCGAAGTCTTGACGAAGGAGGGGCCCCGAAAGGGCTGGAAGAACAGGCCGGTCTTTGACTCTGCCCGCCGTGAGCTCGCGTGTCCGGAGCCTGTCGAAGGGGGCCGAACGGAGGGACCTGCCTTCGCTCTTCCCTCTTCGCCGTGCCGGCTTCGAAGGACAAGCCGAGCTTCGGCATGGCAGGCGAGCCCTCCCGTTCGAGGGCCTGAGCGGCCCTCAGGACCAGTGGTTCGACCAAGCTCACCATCCCGGTTCGACTCGGCTCACCATCCCATCCTGAGCCTGTCGAAGGATCGAAGGCAGGCTCCCTTCGACTCCGCTCAGGGCTAGGGCAGACTCGAAGATGCCTGCCCTGAGCGGCGTCGAAGGGAAAAGGCCATTTCCCGCCAGCCAGGGTGTCCGCGTCCCATCCCCTGATCGCCACGGCTGGTGGACACACCACCCAAGGCAGGGTCTTGAAAATTCCAGGGGTCAGAAGACGCCGGCGCCGTAGCCTCGGTGCCATCGCCCGCGAACGGAAGGCGCTGGCTCCACCCGGCCAATCAGTGTGGGCCGACATCGCCGCGAGGTTGTGCCAGCAGCACGGCCCCGAGGCCCTCCGGCAAGAATTGGCACCTGGTCCATCCTCGGCCCGGTCGTTCCCCCAGGCGCCCGGAGCTGCCGGTTACCAGCTCGCCGCACGGTTGGTCTCCATCAGTTCCCGCCGGTGGCGGGAAACTCGTCTCCGCCCGCGATGCGGAAGAAGAACGCCCGCTCCGCAGCCCCTCCCGCGGGGAAACTCACCTCCACCAGCTGCACCCCGTCGGAGCCGGTTTGGAGGACCTGGTGGGTAGCGGTGAGGTCGGGGTCCCAGGAGCCTTCGTGCATTGTGGTCGATGTCTCCACCCAGAATACCTTCCCGGTCAGCGAGGGAGATCGCCTCGAGTATTGGACCGTGATCTGCCCGCCGGCGACAGCCGTCTGCCGGATCGGCTGGTGCGATCCGCTCTCCCCCGGGTGCAGGCCCCAGATCCATTCTTCCCGGTTGTCGGTCCGGTCGCCATCCTCGTCACCCAGCGGGTCCGACAAGTCGAGGGCCGGGTAGCCCATGGCCCATTCGAAGTAATCCGGGGCGGGCCCCGCGACCAGGTCGACGTGGAGCGTCTCCGTGACTTCCGTGAATCCGCGGGAGTCCGACATCTTCACCTCGACCTCGTAGGTGCCGGTCTCCCCGACCGAGACGTAGCGGATTTGGTCCGCATCCGCCGTGCCGTTCGGGAAAAACACCAATTCCCCGCGCCCCCTGACCCTGCGCCACGTGAAGATGCTCTCTCCACCGGCATGATCGAAGTGAGCGACGCTGAAGATGTTTGGCTCTCCCGGGGGAGGGGCCACCGAATCGATTTGCTTGAAGTAATAGAGCGGGGAAGGGTTGGTGTCGGCGGCGATGGCATCGAGCAAGGCTTGCGCCTCGACCTCCGTCCCTCCGGTCCGGTAGCGCTGCGCGAAGGCCACCACGTCCGGGTCCGGTGTCACCAACGTGGAGGAAGCGCCGTACCCCGCGAGGGTGGTCAGGAGGTCGTCATGCAGGCCTCCCCACCCGTTCGAGTTGTCCATGGCCTGCATCGCGGCGGGAACCGCTTCCGCGACGAGGCTGCGCTGCATGGCATTCATGGCCTCGGCCCGGACATCGAGGCTGAACATCCGGTCCGCCGGCGCTTCCAAGGCGACCATGTCCACCAGCTCGCCCGCCAGGAGGTCCACCTCCGCCGCGGTGAGGGCCTGGTAGAGGGTCCGGACTCGTCCCCGCGCCCGACCGGACGGATGCCGCGAGGCCACCTTCAAGGCATCGTAGAAGAGGTCGCTGCCCACATCGGCAATGAGGGCGTCCATCTCCGTCCGGTTGTTGGCCAGGGCGCCGCCCCCGAAGATGGCCGTGATCAGGGCAGCCTGGTCAAACTGCAGGGGATCGGCGGGATCAGCAGGAAAGGCCGGCCGATGACGGGACACCAGGGTGGTGAGCATGTCCTCCCGGTAGGGCACCTTGTGCGAGCCGGCAAACAGGTGCAGCGCCTTGGCCGCCAGGGTCCGCACATATCCATCATCGTCCTCCAGCAACGACACCAGGAGGCCCGTCATGTCGGTGTCCCTGATCTCCCCGAGCGTTTGGATGGACCCGTAGCGGGCGTAGCCGGCGCTCCCGTTCGCATCCAGCGCCCTCGACCGAATCGAGCGCAGCATGGCGCTGTCCAGGCTGCGTCCCGCCAACTCCCTCGACGCCTGCAGGCGGACCTTGGGCGACCAGCTGCCCAGATCGAGGAGCAACTCGCTGGTGGTGCGGGCGCTCGCCTCGTAGTCCTCGGCCTCCAGGCATTCGTCAATCTCGCTCGTGCCCAGTGCCAACCCGCCGGTGCTGTCCCGCCCGGTCACGTGGAGGCTCTCGAGCGGAATGGCATAGGTCAGAAGCATCGCGGTGCTCATGCGGAACCCGTAGTATTCGCTTCCATTCGGCGCCCGGTTCTCGCTGTAGGAGTCATAGTCGAAGCCCCCGTCCCAGCGCCGATGCAGGTCGAGGAGCCAGCTGACCTGCTTGAAGTATTCCTGCACCGCCGGCGGCCCACCCCTCTGGACTCCCAGCGGGGCCCAGAGATAGTTGAAGAACGCCCCGGTGTGTCCGACGTCCCGGTCCCTGTCTCCGGACGCCAGGGCCATCATCACGAAGAACTCTCCCTGCTCGGTGTAATTCGGGTCATTGTCCAGAACAACGGCCGCCAGGCCGCTCTTGCCATTGTTCTCGTGCCTCGGATCGTAGGGGTCGTGCTCGCCGTAGGGAATCGCTCCCCGGCCCGCATAGGAGGCGTAAAACGCCTTGGCCCGCTCGATCATCTCGTCGACCAGGGGATCGTCGACCCCGCAGCGCTTCGCCAGCTGGACTCCCAGCAAGCAGGGCATCCCGACCGAGTTGACCGGTCCGTAGCCGGTATTGACCGGCCGGTAGCTGTCGGAGCCGTCATAGACCCCCTGCCGTAACGAATGCGCCACCGTGCCGAAATGGCTCGCCCCTTTGGCAATGTTGATCGCGAGGGCCTCGATGGTGGGAAACACCTGGCTGTCTCCCGTCAGGAGGTAGTATTCCGCCAGGACGATCAGCTCATGGCATCGCTGCCACGGAATCGGATACCCGGTGGGGGCGCGGTAGTTGCGCAGGTCATCCAGAAACGACGCGCTCTGCGTCATGGCTCGCGCCTCGTTCCGGGCCTTCTGCCGATAGAGCGCGCGGTCCGGGAAGAAGTCATCGTCGGCGGCGAGCAGGCTCATCACTCCAAGGCGGTATCTCCCGGAGCTTTCGTTGTCGTGATAGAAGTCCACCCCCTCGAGGAGGATCTTCTCCGATTTCGGGCAGTTGTAGGGAGCGGTGCTGGCATACGCCCCCATGGTGCGGAGGGTCAGGGTCACCACCGACTGCGTCCCGCTGCGCCAGCGAATCAACTTGAGCAGGGCCGGGGTTTGCGCCTCCGCGTCGGCAATCGCCGCAGCCAGGCCGCGGCGGGCATCGATGCCAAACAAGACGGGAGCGGCAGCCGTTCCACTCGCCCCCAGGATCAGGTCGTCCGGCTGAAAGGTCCCGGCCGCCGGCGAACCGGCCTCCACCTCCCGCACCTGGATCTGCCGGCTCTCGGCCGATGCATTGATCCCGCCGTTCGAGGTGTCATAGTAGACCCACCCTCTCATTCCGGTGGCGCCGAGGTTCCAGGTCGTTGTCAGGTTGCCCGGCACCGTGCCCCCGGACGTCAAGTCCGGCGGAGCGGCGCTCAGGAAAGACGGCAAGGCGGGGATAATCAGGGACAGAAAGAGTGCGCGCTTCATGGGGGGGACCGGGCGGCCGGGCTGGCGGACGATAGCACTCGTCTTGACGGACCTCTATCAATTTGTCGCATCGCTGGCGGGCCCCCGAACCACCGGGGTTTCCCGTGGAAACCGGCCCGTGGGGGGCGACCCGGCCGTCGGGCTGTCGGGCGCGGAGGGGTGCCCGGTTCCGGTCCCTTGGGCCTCCTGATTCTACCCTACAAATGGCGCATGGGCCGAGCGCGATCCGAACGCCCGGGCCCGATCATCGACGTCAACTCCCGGCCCCGCCCGGCGTGGGGTGTGGTGCTTTCGGAGGGTGAAAACCTCTGCTGAAGCGGAGAGGTTGGAGACTGAACGCCGCCGGCGCGCCGGCAGGGCCAGACCACTCAGCGCGAGGAGAAGCGCGGAGGACCGCTCGGGGATGGGGCCGACGTAGTTGATGAAGACAACCGCGGTGCGGAAATAGATGCCATGGCGCTAGCTCGAATGGCACCCGGTTCAGTGGCACGACCGTCTCGGTCGTGACCAGACGTCGCCCGCGCCATGCGC